>DATKWZ010000039.1 GCA_035529315.1 Anaerolineae bacterium | reverse complement strand
AACTTTGGGGTCACATCTTGATTAACGCACTTATTCTATCATATTCCTTTTTAAAGGTTTTATCGACACGAAGTTTTTCTCTGAAAATAGCAACTCGTCTGCTAACGGATGCGTACGACAGACCGAACAGTCCTGATATCTTCTGGTTTGTAAAACGTCCTGTTTGCCACAAAAAATATATCATCAAATCTCTGGACACCTTATCTTTTTCCGGTATCCTTAAAGATTCTCTGAATGATTTAAGATCACATCCTAAAGCATCTTTTTCCTACGACCAGCAACACGATGCCGCCCACGAGGGAAATGCCACCCACGATCGGCGGAAGCGGAAGTGTCCTCGTCTTCTCAGCCGTCATGTGGATGGGCCCGATATCTACGACCTTTTCTCTGGTCATGAAGGGAATACCCTGATACGCGAACGCGAAGATTCCGACTTCGCCTATTTCACGATCAGATTATTCTTTACGGATGTAACCCCTTTGACGCTCTTTACGATTTCATCCGCTTTATCGACGGCCTTTTGAGAACCAACGAAGCCGCTCAGTTGAACGGTGCCCTTGTAGGTTTCGATACTGATCTGAAATGATTTCAGAAAATCATCCGCTGCAATCAGAGATTTCACCTTGGTCGTGATGACTGAATCGTCGATGTATTCCCCTGCGCTTGACTGTGTGCGTGTCGATGCACAGGCCGAAAAGGTGGCGATAAGCATAAGAAGCACTAAACAGTGAATAACGATATTTCTCTTTTTCATAGCGATTACTCCTTTTTGTTAGTTTGGATGGGGCCTAAATTTGTTGACACCTTGAATAGCTAATTTAATTTATAGTATCAGGGGGTGTTACGCAATAAAAAAAGCGCGGTTTATGTGATGCTCCTCAGCTTATAAGTTTGTATCGTCAATAATAGAACAGCTAAATCTTTTTTTTTAGTTCATGATTTCAGGTCCTGGCCTGCATAAACAAAAAGCACCATCCTTCATATTACTGAATAAATGGGGCTTTATTTTTTTGTAATATTATGATGGGTCACGTGATCCTCCTGTTTGAACACGAAATGGGGTAAAGTCTGCCCTTGACCCTTATTGGTGCTGTCGGGTATTTTTCCCATCTGTCTTTTAATTTTTCTGTCGTATTTTTTAAGCTTCAAAACTCTTCTGTTATTAAGGTTTGCGTCTCGTATTGTCTTTCATGGGTCAATAGTAGACCTGACCCCATTTGTTTTTTTATCTATAATTCCATTGTGTTAAAAAATCATTTTCATAATTTTTTCTCCAGTCAGCTTCGGAATCGTCCTTTCCAACATCATATCCCTTTTTTTCGTTCATAAACCATCTATGTCTACTTATTTCTTCCTGTTCTTTTTCCCGGAGTTCTCTATAGGAAATCTTTGGCCTATCATAATAGACCTTACCTTTTTTTTCACCTAAGTCAGTCTCATTTTCCTGATTGCAATTATCACATTTACAAAGATCCGGAGGGATATAGGAATCGATTATTTGAGAAGTATTGACTTCAATGGGTTGCTTGCATTCCATGCAATATACTTTCATGATTTCTCCTGTACTGCTTCTTTCATACACTATTCCAGCATTACACTGACTTTAAACAAGCTTCTGGATAATTTTATTTATGGAATTGCTCACACTAGCATCCGGGTTCATTTTCATAAATGGTGTCATGGCTTTTACCGATTCTGAAACAATGTCATCAGATTCTAAACATCCCAGATAATTCATATCCAGGTTAAGAAATTTTTTGGCCGTCAGATTCAAACCAAGAGCTATATTTTGTTCTCCCTTATTCTTCAGCATATTGATTATCGTATTGGGACGATAATTCTTTACGGTTTGTATAAAAATATTGTGCCCGTCTTGATCAATCTCATAAACTCTTTTGGAAAGCTCATTCATGGTGGACACTTTTCTTTCATTTTTAGGATCAATTGCCTTTTTAATTGTATCCATTACAGGCTTATTCTCTTTAAACGTTCTGATCAGTTTTCTATAGATAGCACTCTTTAAAAACCCATATACATTTTGAATGCTTGTGGGTTCCGGACTGAAAATTACAATTTTCTCATCTGCCGAGTTTAAAAAATCCAGAACATTGTAGGATGAGCCAGCTCCGAGATCAACCAGGATGTAGTCAGCTTCAAGCTGATTAAAGCATTGGATCGTTTTCATTTTTTGAAAATAACTGGGATTTGCTGATCCCAGAATACCATTTGCCCCACTAATCAACCAAAGGTTATTAATCGAAGTGGGAAGAATCGTTTGTTCTAATTCACAGGTTTTATTTATGTAGTCATTGAGATTATATTTAACAAATTTTATTCCGAGCAGGGTATGCAGGTTGGCCCCCCCAAGATCGGAATCGAGTACAATCACTTTCTTCCCCATGTTTGCAAGGCCAACTCCCATGTTGACTGTAAAAAGTGATTTCCCGATACCACCTTTTCCTCCGCCGATAGCCCAGATTTTTTTTGTGTTCTCAGCCTTTTTTTGTTTTGTCATAGTCATTTCCTAAACAAAAATAAGTAAGTCAAATCTAAAATTAGCTTTAAAAAAAATAAAAACCCACTATTGTCTGCAATAAATTTCCTGATTTGTTTCTCTTGTGTGAATTCTGAGTTAAGCCCGGTCAGTTCAGATAAAACTGCAATCTTGATCTATTCATAACCTTAATCATAGTTTGAAGCTTCCCCGCCAAGCAGCGGGGAGCTTCGACCGTAAGGAAGTTTGCTATTTGTGAAACAAAAAGCCCCATCCTTCATGTAGCTGAAGAAATGGGGCTTTATTTTTTTTTGTAATACTATGGCTGGCCACGTGATCCTCCTGTTTGAGGTTCAAAAAACAGACCGGAATTAATCTGAAGCAGTGTATATTATGTAAACATCCAAGTCAATTCAATTTGTTATCTTTTCGATGAGTTACCACTCTATCCTTTGTCTTTTTTGCCATAAGTAGCCTAACCTTTAATAATATAAGTTTCCTATCATATTAGCAACGAATGTTATAATATAAGATGTCTCGCATTCTTTTCCGGGCAGCAACAGAAGCAGGCATACTCGTGTGAAAGGCTTTGTTCGCAGCTATGTTATTTAATATTAATTAGTCTTTTAAACAGAACATCCTCGATGTTTCGTCTTGAATCCAGAACAGATAAAACGTAAATTTTTATTTCTGCTATTCTAAAAATAATTCTCCAGGGTGGTACAATTAATTCTCGATACTGCAAAATACCCTGGTCCTTAAGCTCAGGAACTATTCGGCATCTTTCAGGCATAGTATATAGACCTGATGCTTTTTTTTTGATTCTTTGGAAAATTTTTAATGCATTGGCCGGGCTATCGATTGCGATATAATCAATTATCTCTTTTAAATCGTTTTCTGCGACACGCGCCCATGCAATTTCATAACTTCGATTCATTTAAGCTTATCTTTCAGTGAGCTTTCTATTCCTTTGAATACTTCCTCTTGAGATTTAATTTTTCCATTTTTAATATCTGATTCGCCCTGGGAAAGAGCCTTTAATATTCCGATTGCATTGCGCATATTCTCATAACTTTCAGGGTCTTGAAGAACAGCGCGCGGTTCACCGTTTTGGGTTATAATAACAGGGCGATGGGTATCGTTTATTTGATTTAACAAATCGGCTGCTTTTGATTTTAGGTATGTAACCGGTTTTATATCAGTTGTAATATGCATTTTTCACCTCCAGTCCGAATATGATACTAAATAAAGATCGGTTGTCAAGAATTATTTCAGGGCAAAACTTCAAGAGACTGCCCATCGGTTGATATTGTAACAGCTCCGTGGCTGTCGGTGTGTAATATGCGGTTCAATTATTGATTGTTAATAATTGGAATTGCATAGCCAAGGGCTTTTCACAAAACGATTTTGATTTTTCTGTTGACCCAGCCAATTGTTTTTTCCTATTACCGTTAATATGAACTTTATCGCTGTAATCATTCTTGTTGCCATTGTTAGCGAATTCATACTGCACTTCTGGGCTGATTGTTTAAACCTTAAAGAATTGCGGGCTGAAGTTCCTGAAGCATTTCATGGCCTGTATGATAAAGATCGTTATAAAAAATCCCAAAAATATCTGCGGGCAAACACCCATTTCGGATGGATTGCATCCGTGTTTGATATCACCGTGCTTCTCATATTCTGGTTCGGAAAGGGGTTTCCCTTTCTGGATCAATGGGCGCGATCGTTGGACTATGGATCTATTACCACCGGCCTGATATACATAGGTATCCTGCTGTTTATCAAAGCTATTTTGTCTCTGCCTTTAAGTATTTACTCAACCTTTGTAATTGAGGAGCGTTTTGGTTTCAATAAAACCACCTGGCTCACGTTTTTCCTGGATATAATCAAGGGATTGATACTTTCGATACTGCTTGGGGGGCCGCTTCTGGCCGGGATACTGATCTTTTTTGAATATGCCGGAGCCAATGCATGGTGGTATTGCTGGATAGGTGTCACCCTTTTTATGCTGATACTGCAGTTTATAGCGCCTTCATGGATTATGCCTCTGTTTAATAAGTTCAATCCGCTGAAAGATGGGGAGCTCAAGAACAGTATAATGGCTTACGCGCATTCTATAGATTTTCCGCTCAAAAACATCTTTGTCATGGATGGTTCGCGACGTTCAAGCAAATCAAATGCTTTTTTTACAGGTTTTGGCAAAAATAAACGGATTGCTCTCTTTGACACGATAATAGACAGTTTAACTGTAAATGAACTGGTGGCGGTGCTTGCCCATGAAATGGGACATTACAAGAAAAAGCATATTTTCCAGGCCATTATTATCGGGATATTGCAGGCAGGGCTGATGCTTTTTCTCCTGTCTTTGTTTGTTTCCTTTCAGGAGCTTTTTGACGCTTTTTACATGGATAAGATATCTGTATATACGGGGCTGATTTTCTTTGGTATGCTGTATTCACCAATCGACTTTTTTATCGGGATCTTTAAACATATGCATTCACGCAAAAACGAGTATGAAGCCGACAGGTTTGCCGCCAAAACAACCGGAAACCCTGTCTCTATGGCCGATGCTCTTAAAAAGCTCTCGGTCAGCAATCTCTCTAATCTAATGCCGCACCCTTTTTATGTGTTTCTAAACTATTCTCATCCGCCTGTTTTAAAGCGGATAAAAACTATTTTAAAAATTTAGAAAATGAACATCGAACATCGAACGTCCAACATCGAACGTCGAATGAAAAAAGATGAAGAAACAGAGGAATTAATTAAGATTTTCGTTACGAGTATCAAAACGGCTGAAAAGAAACAGAAATAGTCGTTTAAATATTTGTATTGGTTTTTTATTCGATTTTAGAATAATTTGAAGAGCGGAGCGACATCATTATTCGACGTTCGATGTTCAATGTTCGATGTTGGACGTTAATCTTTTTCATATATTATGAACTCTAAAATAAAAAATATTACTCAGATGAGAAAAGATGCTGAAGAAATCTTTTATTCGGGCCTGCAGGCTGTCGAGCCGGGCGCTGCTGTAAAGAGATATTGCAGGCTTGAAAACAACCATCTTTTTATCGCTGATTTGCGTTACGATCTTTCCAAATATAAAAATATCTTTGTAATCGGGGCTGGAAAAGCAACAGCCCCCATGGCTGCAGAGATAGAAAACATTCTTGGAGACAGGTTTACAAAAGGGATCGTCAATGTCAAATATGGGCACACAGGCAAACTTGGCCGAATCAAACTGATAGAGGCAGGACACCCTGTTCCGGATAAAAACGGGCAACAGGGCGCAGAAGCTATTATTGATCTTGCAAACAATGCAGGCAGGGATGACCTGGTTTTATGTCTTATTTCAGGCGGCGGTTCCGCCCTGCTTCCCCTTCCCTTGCCGGGCATCACATTAAAAGACAAACAGGATACAATAAAAATACTTCTTTCCTGCGGAGCGTCTATACACGAAATTAATGCGTTAAGAAAGCATATCTCCATGATAAAAGGGGGAAGGCTGGCTCAAGCTGCCTACCCTGCTTCGCTCGTATCGCTGATACTTTCAGATGTTGTCGGTGATAATCTGGATGTTATCGCATCAGGGCCCACCGTCCCGGATTCAAGCGGTTTCGACGATTGCATGAAAATTATTGAAAAATATAAAATTCAGAAAAAATTACCCATATCTGTTGTAAGACATATAAAGAACGGAATTTCGGGCAGGGTCCCGGAAACACCGAAGCCGGGCGATCCGGTCTTTGAAAAAGCACAGAATATAATTATAGGCAGCAATATTGAAGCCATATCAGCGGCAAAGAAAAAATCTGAAACCCTTGGCTATAACACCATCATTCTTTCCTCGATGATCGAAGGTGACACAACCCATGTAGCGCATGTTCACAGCACCATAGTTAGAGAAATTATTAAAACAGGCAATCCAATAAAGTCGCCCGCGTGCATTATTTCAGGCGGAGAAACCACAGTAACTGTCAAGGGGAAAGGGCTTGGGGGAAGAAATCAGGAATTCGCGCTGGCCGCGGCTATTGATATTGCCGCCACAAAAAATATTGTCATTCTGAGCGGAGGCACAGACGGCACAGACGGACCCACAGATGCCGCAGGAGCAATAGCTGATACAAATACCTTATCAAGAGCCATGGCCATGGGGCTTAATCCCGGCTATTTTCTGGCAGACAACGACTCTTATCATTTTTTTCAAAAACTTGGGGACCTGCTGATAACCGGCCCGACAAACACAAATGTTATGGATTTAAGGATAATTCTGGCCGGCATTTCTCATTTCAACTGAAAGCATACAGGGACTCTGACCCACATTTCAACTTTTTCATCCCCTTTTATCGCGGGCTTAAATATCCACTCCCTGACAGATTCCTCCGCAGCACTGTCTAACACTTTATAACCACTGGACTTAAAAATCCTTAAATCCCCTACCCTTCCGTTTCGGTCGACCATAACCTCAAGAACTGCTGTGCCCTGAAAGCCTCTTCTCCTGGCAATTAATGGATATTCCGGCAAAGGATTTTTATCATATATTGGAATGGCTTTTTTCACAGAGTTAAATCCCTGACTGCCTGAGAAACTCTGCTTTGCCTCAGTAGAACTTCTATCCTTTAAAATGCCCCTCGCTGGTTCACGGGTAAAATTATCTTTTTTTGAAATTATTCCGGGTTCTGTTTTCTTCTTTTTATCATAAATATTTGCTGCGTTTGATGATCGTATAACATGTTTTTTCTTTTCCGGTTTAGCTAAAAGCCTTTTTTTTTCTGCCTTGTTTTTATTTCTATCGACAGACGCTCGCTCGTTAATAACCGGTTTAGATTCCGCCTTTCCCGGCTGCCTGGAAACCAGTGTCATAGTCACAATACTGGATTTCGGTCTTTCCAGGGATACACCTCTTATACGGTTAAACTCTACCCCCAGAAGAAGCCCATGTATTCCAACAGCCATTATTACAGCAATCAGAATTCGTTTCACGGCTGCTGTTCAGCCTCCGCTTGAAGAGAAATCCGGTTCAGGCCCGCTATTCTTATCTGGTCTAAAACTCGGAATAATTTCTGATATGAAAGGGTCTTTTCAACAAAAAGGAGAATACCGGTATCCTTATCAATTTCAGCCTTTTTCTTTAAAAAAGCAGCCAGGTTCTCAATGGAAATCAGTTTTTCATCAACATAAATCGTTGCATCTGTTTTCACCGTTACGGATAATGCCGACTTTTTTTCGATTTCTGCCGTGGAAGAATCAGGCAGCAAAATCGGCAATCCGCGATGCACAGCCATTGAAAGCATCGCATATATAAAAAACACTAGAAGAAGGAAAACAACGTCAATCAAAGGAAGCATTTCAATACGTACACTTTTGTGTGCGTTCAGGTTGAGCTTCATGCATTATTCTCCTTTTGTGTTGTGGAAGGCTGGATTAATTTCTCATAGACTATTTCAAGGCTTGTAGCGTATTTTTCTATGTTAAGGGCAGCCTTCTCAATACGGGAATTGAAAAAATTATATGGAAATACAGACAGAATAGCTATCCCAAGTCCGGTTGCTGTGGTTATAAGAGCCTGCGCTATTCCTGCGGTAACAGCCTGAGGATGTTCTATTCCGGCTGAGCCCAGCGCCTCGAATGACATTATAATACCGATAACTGTTCCGAAAATACCGAGCAGAGGCGCAACGGTAATCATGGTATCCAGCACGCCCATATATCGACGCAACCTCCTGATCTCTTCTGCTGCCGCCGACTCCATGGCCTTGGTCATTGAAAATTCTCTGTGAACAATGCCTGTTACAAGTATTTTGATAATAAAATCCTTTGATCCTTTTGTCTTTATTCTCACCGACTCCCAATCTCCTGCTCTGCATAGTTCAAGGACCTCATCTATAATAGAATAATCGCGATGCATATTTACACTTATCCAGAATAAAGACCTTTCTATTATTACAGTAAGAACAAGAATCGAACAGGCTAAAAGCGGATACATTACCGGCCCGCCCTTAATGAATATCTCCAGCATTATTCCTCCAATCAATAGTGTCCATGGTTCAGGGATTTATAGAAAGTAATTTACAGTAAATTCAGGATGCGAAACTTGAGGAGGCTGTGTTTGGAATGGCATCGAGGGCATCCTTGATATGATCCATAAAAATCTCGACAATCGGCCGATGAAAACCAAGTCCCTTATCAATGGCTCGCACCTCAATCCCCTCCCTTTCAATCCTGTTTTTCCATGAATCTTCGCCGTTTCCAACAAGATCCTCCTTGAAATGGACGCCGGCCACAAGCATAAAAGGTATTAAAAGAGCTTTCCTTTTCCCGCTTTCCCTAACCGCCTGAACAATCCGCTCGCAGGAGTCTTCATTTTCGATCATCCCGACATGGATGTCAGGACCATACCGCACCTGAAGCTTGTGTTCAAAAGCAATATAGGCCGCCCACATAGGATGATCGGTTCCATGACCTACAATGATGACACATTCTTCTTTCAATTCCGGCAGCAAATCAACGATGCCGGCAGCTACTCTATCATAATCTTTGGGACTGTGCAGAAGGGGAAGTCCTACTGACGTACGAATCGGTACATGCTGAATTTCTTCAACAAGACGATCAAACTCATTTCCGCAGACAAGATGAATCGACTGGACAACGGCCCAGGGATAACCTTCAGCGACAAGATCGGACAAAACCTGCTGAGGGCTCTTTAAATAGATTTTTTCTCTTTTTTTGCTGAAATCCCTGACCATCCTTGATGAATAGGCCCATTCTATTTTATGATTAGAAAATCTTTCTCTGATAATCTTGTCCATATAATTATAGGTATCCATCGCCCTTGTGGTGGTGCCGAAGGCGGTTAAAACAATGGGTGTTTTCGATGTATCCATTTTATATTTTTCTTCTCCACCCGATGACCAAAAGGCTCAGGAGGCCAATGACAATGGCCATAACTACCCATGACGAACCGGAGGCGGTTATTTTTGTATCTTCCGGTTTTTCTTCAACCATCTCAAAACCTTCAATCTTTTTCCCTTTTGTTTTGGCTTTTACGCTCTCTTCCTTTTGAATTTCCTCGATAGTCTTTTTCAAACTCTCCCTGGTCTTTTTGCTCTTAGCTTCATTTTCTTCCTGGGTCATGCCGGTTGCTTTTGCAATTACCGTTTTGAACTGGTCTAACTGCTGGGGGGTAAGCAGGCCATATAATGAAATGATATTGGCAACGAACTGCTGGAGCATCGGATTGTTGCATGTATGCTCGCAGCAGGCAACGCCTTTTTCGATTACGTTCATGGCATAGGTTCGGGCCAGTTTTTTCTTCATCTCTTCAGGGGCCTTCCAGTATTTTTTACGATCGGCTTCCAGCATCCGGGCCGATATGGATTGCAGGGCCCATGGGTTGTTTTTGTCAAAAAACTCTTTTAAGTCAAGGCCGTATTTATCTTTTATGTAGACCTCATAGACCTGTTCCCACTTGGTCTTATCAACAGCAAAAGGAGTTGTGACCTGAAAACCCCACAGATGTTCCACAAATTTATCCATCTCCCGGGCTCCTGCATACCCTTCTTTTTTCATCCCTTCGATCCATTCAGGATTTAAATAACGGGCGCGCAGCTCTTCTCCCAGGGCTTTTTCAATATCCTCTATATGGGGATTTTTTCTGTCTTCCTGCCTGGAAATGAGAACATCAGGATATTCGCCGCTTATCTTTTTTACAGCCAGGGAAAGGCCTCCTAAACATGCAAACACATCATCGGTGTCCATATTCCTGAAAAGGTTACTGGACCTGGTGTGCATTGTAATCTTAATATCCCCCAGATTTTTATTATACGCAGATTTAAGGGGTTTTCCCCAAACACCTTTGCCATATCCAAAAGAAACAAAATTGATAAAGACATCGGCAACTTCATCATCGCTTTCCCATAATCCACTGCTTGAAATAAGGTCCTCCACCGTTGTTCCATAGCTGCCTGGTTTGGGAGCAAAAACTCTTATTTTGCTTAAGTTTTCCGCCTCTTCTTCGTTATATCCTTTGTTCAGAAGATAGTCTTTTATCTTCAAGCTATGTCCGGCGATAAAATTCTCCACATCCTTGAGCTGGGAAGCCTGACGCACAGCCTCATCCAGAAGCAAAATAACATTGGGAAAGCAGTCTCTAAAAAGTCCGGAAGCCTGAATATGAATATCTATCCTGGGCCGCTTAAGTATAGCTCCAGGGATAGGCTCAACCCCGATTACTTTATCATTTTTATCCCAGACAGGCTTCATCCCTAAAAGGTAAAGAGCTGTCCCTACCTGCGTCCCTTCATTCCGCTGCAACTCTATGCTCCAGAGGATGAGTCCGATTTTGTCCGGATACTCTCCTTTCTCCTTAAGATATTTTTCTATCATACCCTCGGCCATCTTTTTCCCTAAGCTGTAAGCGTCCCTTGAAGGGACCTTTTTCGGGTCAAAACCGTAAAAGTTTTTCCCTGTAGGGATAGCCTCGGGATTTCTCAAAGGATCGTTGCCTTCACCTGGAGGAATATATTTCCCCTCAAGACCGGCAATGAGTCTCTCTATCTCTAAAGAGCAGAGACCCAGTTTTTTCTTAATTTCGTTCAAAGCAAGGTCTTTATTTCTTTCTTTAATTATCCGGCCAAACTCCGCCATTGCCTCGCCTTCAGGCGAAATTCCAAACGTGTGAAGTCCGTAGGGAATATTATTTTCCTGCAGTTCAATAAGATAGTGTTCAATTTCCTCAACCGCCTCTTCGTCTATCTCCTTGAGAAGAAGGTCTTTATCAATGCCTAATTTTGTCACCAGTACTTCAATCCTCTTCAATTTTTCCCCGGCTAAGGTCTTGTCTTTAGTAAGAGCATCGTTATATTCACCAATAAGGCCGGCTAAATCACCATATTCTTCGTAAGCCCCTGCCTTTTTCATTGCCGGAATAAGATAATCAATAATTACTCCTCTTCCTCGGCGTTTAGCCTGTATTCCTTCTCCTGTGTCATCCATGATATAGGGATAAAGATTAGGCATGTCCTGGATAAGAACTTCGGGAGGGCAGGATTGGCTTAAGCCGGCCTGTTTACCGGGAAGCCATTCATGGGTGCCGTGTGTGCCGAGATGAATAATGGCATCTGCTCCAAACTTCTTTTTCAGCCAGAGATAAAAGGCAGTGTATTGATGATGAGGCCAGAGCTGGGTGGAATGATATAGTTTTATCGGGTCGTCACACCAACCCCTTGATGGCTGGGGAAGAAGGATGACATTGCCTAAGTCTATGCAAGGAATAATAATCTCTTTATTCTTAATCATAATTTTTGAATCTTCTACATTGTTCCATTCGGCTTCTAATTTCTTCCTGTAGTCCCCATTTATCTCTTTACACCATTGCAAATATTCAGAGACAGGTAGCCGGACAACCCTTTTGGTCCCGACCAATTCATCGAGTTCCCCTGGAGCCCAGGAGCCGATATTACGACCGCTTTTTAAAACAAGATTTTTAATGTCTTCTTCTGAAGGAAGCTCTCCATTAATGGCATAACCATCTTCTTTCATTCTTTTTAAAAGAACCTCTAAACTTCTAAAGACATTAAGATAAGTTGCCCCTACATTCTGCTTGCCTGGGGTATGGTTGTAATAAATAATAGCAATCTTCTTGTCTTTGTTTGCTTTTGTCTGAAGGTTCCTCCAGGCTTTTATTCGTTTAACGAAAAATTCAATGTTTTCTGCGATAGGCTTATGCACGTAAGCCTCTTTGCCGGTGCGTTCATCTTTCAGATCCAGTTTTCCACCTAAAACAGAAGGTTCTATCAGTCCATTAAATTCAGGGAAGCATATTGCATACGAAATTACCATCGGTCCCAGACCCTGGGTGGATTCTTTCCATTCGGGAATAGTTTGATATGGTATTCTAATGACGTTTAAAAGGGGAACTCCCAATTTCATTAAATTGTTTATTGTATTCTCATTATCAACGGATGAGAACTTAAAGGAAAAGGCGCAGATGATATCAACCCGGCTGTTTCCATTTTCATCAAAAAAGAATTTTTTTAGGGCAAGATGTGATGGACGGGAATAAACAGGAAGGACATTAATATTATATTTTTCCAGATCGCGAATAAGGGAACTTACGATTTCTCCTGTTTCCCCAGGAAAAGCATAAGAAGATAAATCAGGTATTCCTACCCAGAAACCATCTTTTTTATAGAACCCTTTTTCTTTATACCAGGAAAGATATTCTTCAAATCTCGTAAAGATTCTATCACTTTCCGGATGAAAGATACCTGTTTCAGGCAAAGTCTTTGGTTCTTCGTAGTTAATATCAAGACCGCAATCACGATTAAGAAGAAAAAGGAGGAGATTCCTGATATTTTTGCTTGTTGCAGGATTATAATATTGTTTTACTTTGGGGTCAGAGATGATTTTTCCCGGTTCTTTTGCTGCGCCGCAGAGGCCGTAAACCTTTGTTTTTTCGAAATCCGCATTTTTCAGGGAATAATCCGCCAATTTTCGATGCATATCATCAACAACGAGAATCCTGGATTGGGCAATAATCTTTGGGTCGATCTTTCCCTCTTCTAAATCCTTATTGGTATAAAAATAAAAGTCATAACTACCGGCTGCTTCAGGGATTTTAACTACATCGGAAATAGCATCGCTTACCTTGCAGGAATTGGATGCGCCTACAAGCAGGGTAATTTTCTCTTTGTCCTGCGCAATCGCCTGAAAAGATAGCGAAATACATAGACAGAGGACAATTATACATGTCCATAGCAGCCTGTTTTTTCGCTTCAGGCCTCTGACTTCCAACCTCTGATTTATAAGCTCACTCTTCCGGCACATAAATCATCCTCCCATTCTTTAGTTGATAAGCCGTCCCTAGTTTGGTTCCTTCTTCTCCGCCGATTTTCCTGTCGGTTACTTTTTCCACCTTAATCTCTTTGCCTTTTTTGGTAATAATTTCCATTTGTCCGTCTTCATTCTTCTTTATAATAGTTATTTCGCTCGTTTCAGAGAAGAAATCCAAAATCTGGTAAGTTGCCATGAGGGAAAGAAGGAGCGCCACAATAAAGACAAGCGCCACGTCAAAAAGATTCGCTACACCGAGCAAAGGATCTTCCTGTTTTGCTTTTCCCAAACGTCCCAGGCGGCTATTTTTCAGGTATTTCATTATCCGGATAGTCCTTAATATTTTTAGTCATAGCTTCTGTTATCAGGTTTATGTAGCGCATATCTTCGATAACCCAGCGTTCTTTGACAACTGAAAATAAATGGGCCGTAATTCCAAGAGCCAAGCCCACAACAGTTGTAGTAAAGGCCAGAATAAGGCTGGATGAAAGCTGGGCCATATTCCCCTGAGTTAATCCGGCCAGGCCGGTGCCCATAGGAATCAATGTTCCCATAAGACCCAGACTCGGCCCTATGCGTACGATAAGACGTATCTTATCAACCTCCCTTGTAAGTGAATGTTCCTTCCGTTGATTCAGATCTTCAACTTTTTCATCACGGAACAGAATACCACCATGGACAATATTGTTTAGTTCATTTGCATAGCTTGTAACGTGAAGAGGTAGATTTTCGGATAGTTCAGGAGGTAAACGTTCTGCTTTTTTAATATCCTCCAAAAAATTCGCCAGGTGCTTATCGGAACGAAAACGTTTCCGTTTTACCAGTTCAGCCAGAAATCCTCCAGCATACACAATCAGCCAAAGACACAGAAAAATGAGCATGATCACCACCGGATAGAGCAGGGCGGTTGAAATTGTGTACAGGATAGTTTGAAACGCGGGAAAGATATTCACTTAATTCCTCCTTTTGCAATGTAAGTCTTTATGAATCCGGCACATCCAAGAATAAAGACAATCACTCCTAAAATAGCCGTGTAAAAAAGGTCTACCTGACTTACCGGGCTGTTGGAAGTGGCCATGGTAAACGCAGCCTTTATTTCCGGGTAAATCGGTGCGATGATAACTGTAAAAAGAAAGTAAAGGGCAACTAAAGCCATGGATAAGCCCAGAAAAGAATTCCCGGAACCGATTTTATGGCGAAACGGGAAAATAATAGCAGATGTAACAAAAATTATGCTGCTGAAAAGGGCAAAAAGGGTTAACGTGGTTAAAAGCGGTGATAAGGTAAAAAGCGAATAGGCAAAGGTGAGGTTGAGCAGGATCACCGTTGCGCATACCGGGCAGGGCAAAATCAGGAGCAAGCTGGCCCGAAGGGGAAGATGCTTATTTTCGGCAGGGTTTTGAAGGAGCATGCCTCCCCAGAGAAGAAGCCCCAGAGCCACTGCTAAATGAAGCAGCATGCCGTATTGAAGCATATTTACAAACCGATCCAGATAATTTAATAAATTAAAACGGGTAATCACATAATACAGGCAAAAGAAAAGGATCAGATAGATAAAAAAGCATCCAACAAGAAAAATGACTTTTTTACCAGGGGGCACGGTCCTGTTGTATATCTGAGCCCCCAGACCCAAGCCCACTTTTATCCCAAAAACAGAAAAGGCGATCAGAATACCGGTTATCCATAGTTGTTTTAACATTGAAATTGACCTCCCCTTTCCTAAAAATGATAACTCACGCCCGCTTCAAAATATGCTCCGTCCTTGACATAGTAGGCGTTCTTGGGTTCACCATTAGCCGCCGTAAGTTTGCCCGTTGAGTTCTGAACATTTTCAATCTCTTCATCAAAGATGTTTTTGCCGAGCAGCCAAAACTTCCAATTTTTCAAACTGTAAGACATGTTGGCGTCAACAGTAGCCTTTGATGGGTATTTAATCCGGTTTAGATAATCCACGTAATATGACCCATAATAATTGATATCCATACTGCATTTAAGCCATTCCAGAGGATAAAAATCCAGTCCGGCCACATACGTGTATTGGGGAATGTGGATGATATCATATCCCTCAATATTCTTTAAAACCAGCGTATTTGACGGATGGTCATAAACACGCATTTCTCCCTTTGTCCATTCAGCATTGAGATAGGTTCCGGAAAAACGATAACCGAACCAGGGGAGCACTCGTCCACCTGCTTCCAGTTCAACCCCTTTTATTTCCGCTTCACCTGTATTTTTCATCCCTTTCCAGATTGAGCCTTCGTAATAACCGGCAAATTTATCTTTATATTCTGTAAAAAATCCGGTGAGATTGATATTAAAAACCCTGTGGATCATATGTTTGTATCCGATTTCATATGTCAGGGACTCTTCAGGCTTCAGGTCTTCCGGCCGATTCTCATTACCGCCTTTTTCCGCTGCCCAGGCATAATACCTCGGTGTCGGGAACCAGTAATTTTTTCCTGCAGAAACATATACGTTAGCCTTGTCGTTGAAGTGGCAGGAAGGGGCCACGGACCAGCTATACATAGTCTCGTCCACGTCAACCTTATTCGGGACTCTGTCTTCAAATTTAAGTTCTGCCTCATCCACACGTGCCCCGATTTTCAAGCCCCATTTTTTCCCAAAAAGAAAGTCATTATCCCAAAACAGGCCGTATTGTTGTTCATAAATATCAAAATCATATGCGGCAGTACTTATGGTTGGATCCAAAGGGTATGTTCTGCGCTGGCAAAATTCGATATTTTCTACGTTTAAACCAATAGTCGGAGTATAACCGACATCTCCAAACTCAAAATTATAGCCTCCTGACACTGTGAAGGTATATGTGTCCTGGTCTTTATCATCGATTTCGCCACGCGAAGTGCTTGGCGAGGTAAAAAGGTCATGATTATCTATATATGTTTCCTTATAATTCGTATAAGAGAGTACTGAATCCATAAAAAGTTCAGAATCTTTATGGGAAAACTCAAGGGCATAGATTGATACATCCTGGTCTGTTTTATTATGCCAGATCAGCTTCTGGTCTGTTTCGCTTTTTGGGAAATGAATATCTCTCCGATAATTTTGCAGCTGATAATCATATTTCCAGAGACCATATGCAGTATCATGTTGATTTTTTAGAATATTGCCGCTGATGCCAAGACGGGTTTGTTCAGACAGGTTGCAGCCAAATTTCAAAAGGCCGGAGGTTCTGTTTTGCTTTTCCTCTTTATACCCGTCAGTGCTGTAATTTGCGGCATTTACAAAATAATCCCATTGATTCACCTTGCCGGATGATCCTGCATATTCATTATGAGTGTTCCACGAACCGTAACTTCCTGAAATATCAAGGTTAATTGGCTTGGCTTTTTTGCTTTTTTTGGTAATGACATTGATAACACCCCGTGCGGAACCAGGGCCATAGGTGATTCCGGCAGAACGAAGGACCTCAATCCGCTCGACCTGTGAGACAGGTATAAAACTGAACTGATCAAACCTGTAATCACCTATCTTCTGGGAAACTCCATCAATAAGTATTACAGGTCCTCCAGCCATGGAGGACTGAATGCCGCGTATGGCTACGGCATCGTCTTTAGCACTTACATCTATAACACCGGGTAGTTTTCTGAGGGCTTCAGCAATATTTTTCGCGCCCATTTCTTCCAGTTCCCCGGCTGTTATAATGGAAATACTCATCGGTGTATCCAGCATCTTCATTTTATGGGTGGCGGTTACAACAACCTCTTCCAGCTTATAGACCTCTTTATCTCCATTTTGGGCCGATGCTCTGTTTACCGATGAAAGAACCAGCAAAAAACCACAGAAAAAAACAGCCGTAAACAAAATAAAACGTTTCAAAGAAACCTCCTTTCTTCCCTCACAAAAAAAATCCCCGAATCGAAATTAATCGATCCGGGGATATCCCTTTTTTATCCTCAGATTTTTAATGAATAGCCCCCCCCTTGTCCGCGAGGTTGCCAAACAATGTTTCAGGTAGGTCTTCTGACTCTCGGATCACACTACTTACCGCGCCTTCCCATCCAGCTTAAACTGGACAGTGACATTTTGCGGTTTTCGTCCCCGATTACAGCGACGGGCTCGCTCCCGATTTTCACGGGATTTCCTTTTATGCCTTAAAGGCACCTAAAACCAATTTTTAAAGCTACACTTTTCCCTGAATATGTCAAAAAACAAGAATCGAACAGGCCAAAAGTGAATAAATCACAGGTCCTCCTTTAATGAATATTTCCAGCATTATTTTTCTCCAATCATCCAATCAATAGGAGATCGGGTTCAGGGGTCATAAGCACTAACTTAACAATTAATTATTGATTATTTTTTCCTTATTGTCCCCGATCCCTCTAATTTTGCATAGCGTTGTTTTATTTTTTCAAACTCCCCGCATGTCATCTTTTTTTCAGGGCATTTCCCAAGACGTATGCATTTTGGGCCCACCCCATCAAAAACACTTGGACATACCTCTCTCACAAGCATCAGCATCTGGTCGGCAACGCCGCGGATTTCCCACTGAGCGCGCATGCAGAGCCTCTCTCCAAAAAAATGCAGGAGCTCTCTGGCGTTCATGGTCATCAGAATTTTGGTCTCACAGGCATTTGGAAGAATATAGCGGGCATCCTCATTACTTGATTCCCCCTTATCTCCCAAGGCCTCATTGAGCTTAACATAACGCTCAGCCAGGTATTCCATTGTCTCCTCAAAATACCTTTCAGCATCCACATCTGCGCCTTTATCTTTAACCTTCTTTCCTTTAAGCTGCGGCGGAATGATATAATCAAAACCACCGTGTGTCACGTATCGCTGGCTCCGCTGCGAATAGCTGGCCAGTCTGTGCCGGACAAGCTGGTGGGTCATTGCCCGTGATACTCCCTCGATATAAAACGTAAAAACAGCATGCTCAATCGGACTCATATGTCCCATATTACGCAACATTCCAACAAACTTCTTTGCCTGCTCCGGTTTCTGGTCAAAAATTGTTTCCGTGTCTTCTGCGTAACAGAGCTTGGCAGCAGAAGCTATCAGCTCCTCCGGAGCGCCGGTATAACGGATCAATTGTACTCTTGCTTCAATCTTTTTCATATAATCATAGCTCCTTATTTTGCGACCTGTTTCAAGTTTTTGACAAGAATTATATTCTGCTCATGTTTTTTAACAGCCACACGAAAATAACGGTCTCCCATGCCCTGAAATGTACTGCAATCCCTTATCAGCACCCCGTTTTTTGCCAGGCTGTCTCTAAGCTCCCTGGAATTTAAGCTGATTCTGTTATCCATGAACACGAGAAGAAAGTTCGCCACACTTTTATAAATCTTAAGGCCTGGGATTTCACTTAGCGAGGCCATTAAAAACTCTCTTTCATCTGTTATATATTGCCTCGTATCCATGATATAACCCCTGTCTGAAAGGGCAACAGCAGCAGCTTTTTGTCCAGGCGAATTAACCGCCCACGGTGGTCTGGTTTCCCTGATTTTTGCGATACATGGCGTGGAAGCAATCACATAGCCTATCCGCAGGCCCGGGATAGCAAAAAATTTCGTCATCGATCTTAAGACTATCAGATTGGAAAACCTTAAAACCTCTTTTTTTACAGACCCCTGCTCTGCAAAATCTATAAAAGCCTCATCAATTACAAATAATGTTCCCGCTTCCTGCGCACAAGCTATAATGCCGCAAAGATTTTCCTTTGACATAAAAGCTCCGGTAGGGTTTGCGGGGTTGCAAAAATAGACGATATCAAAACCATCTCTTAAACGTTTGCAAAGCCGGGCAATATCAACGGAAAAATCTTCTTTTTCATCTGTCTGGAAGTATGAAACTTTTGTGCCGACCATCTTAAGGCCCTTTTCGTATTCACTGAAGGCAGGTGTAACAATAAGGGCTTTTTCAGGTTTAAACAGGATCGGTATCCAGTATATAAATTCGGTGGAACCGTTCCCCGCAAGGATATAATCCCGACTAATGCCATGGTATTCCGACAACTTTGAAACAAGATCAAATGAATCAATATCAGGATAATTTAATATGGAATCAAATTCTTTAATTATCGTTTCTTTTAACCCTGGCGGATATCCAAGCGGATTTATATTGGCGCTGAAGTCGATGATTTTATCTTCATCGATTCCGCAGATTCTTGAAATCTCACTAACATTGCCGCCATGATCTCTTTTTATTACTGTATCATCCATAGTGTCGTCACACAGACAACGGTCATCAAGAGGGATGATGAGAGCATGATAAACCATGCCTTTTTTACATCATCTTTATCTATTTCTTTTATCCTGTTGCCGATCGTTGGTTTGTGAGAAATTTTTCCAAAATACTGAATCTTTCCTCCCAACTGTATATTCAGGGCTCCGGCTGCCGCTGCCTCCGGCATGCCGCTGTTTGGGCTTGAGTGGTTTCTGCCGTCCCTTCTCATAATTTTCCAGGAATCCCTCCAGTTGTATATCAGAACAAATGAGGCAATCACAATAAAAAACCCGGAGAGTCTTGCCGGTATCCAGTTCCACATATCATCCATTTTAGCGGAAAACCAACCAATATCCCTGTAATCGGCATTTTTATATCCTACCATTGAATCAAGTGTATTGATTGCCTTATAGGCCATGGCAAGGGGAACGCCGCCTATGGCAAGGTAGAACATGGGAGCAATAATCCCGTCGGACAGGTTTTCCGATATTGTTTCGATAACAGCCCGGAAGATCTCTTTTTCATCAAGGTCTCTTGTATCTCTCCCAACGATCATGGAGAGGTTCTTTCTTGCCTGTTCCATGTTTCCACGGTTCAAGGCATTTAAAACAATTTTGCTTTCATCATAAAGAGACCTGGTCGCCAAAGTAAAGGATGCAAGCAGAACCGTTATAATTGTGCCGAACAAGGGGTTTATAAAGAGACATCCTTCCACCGCCCCCCAGGTGATTAAATAAACAGGGATAACAACGGCAAACCAAAGAATTATTCCGCCCTTTCTTTTATCAATAAGTGAAGTGCCGCGAATCTTATCCTCTAAAAACCTCACAAACTTGCCGATGATAACCACTGGATGAGGAAACCAGCGAGGATCGCCGATTATTATATCAACGATATATGCTCCAAGAAAAACCGCCGCTGTCATTATGGAATTACTCTTTTTTCTATTGTTAACTTTTCATAAATATTCAGCCACAGATCTACGCTGATCATCACCGATTGATGTTCTATAATTTCTTTGTATTTAAACCTATCTGTGTTCATCTGTGTGAATCCGTGGCTAACTAATTACAAGTTTTCTACTAATTCACACTCCGATATGTCAAGAAAGCAGCGCTTGTCCCGGGTAATTTTTTCAGATTTTATGATGTTGATCCTTTTCTTAAATATCGGCCCGGATACCACGAAAGTATGATATTCCCCGTTTTCACCGGAGATATCAACCCCCTTGATTTTCGAGATATCTTTGACAAAATCATGATCAATCATGCGCCCCAGCCATTCCGGACCCAGCAAATCTTTTCCGGTAGCCACAACAACGGCTTTAAACCTGCTTTCTATCAGCTCCTCTATGATCTTTTTTCTGTTCTTTTCTCCCCACAGGGGCAAGGCAACATCCATGTCCGATTCTCTGCTGACCCTTTCCACCCATTCCCTGTGTCCTTCAAAATCGATATCCCCGAAGATGCCTGCTTTAACCCCTTTATCCTTCAAGCCGGACAGGGCCCTTTTAAATTCAGCCTCGTATGTTTCCCAGGAGCTTCTCGGCTGAACTATCGTAATACCCATTGCCTCGGCCTGCAACCTTAATATTTCCGTCCTGATACCGTGGGATCGGGATATTAGACCGTCTTCAGCAACCATATTCAAAAGATGGGTTATGTGAAAATCTTTCATCGCCCTGTAATAAGAAAGAGCCGCGTCCTTTCCTCCGCTCCAGGAAATAAAAGCGTTTAGTTTCTTGTTTTCTTCCATTCTATAACATCCCCGCAGACTCTACAGTGAAAAGCGCTTTGATCCATTCCAGCGCCGCAGCTCTTACATGTTTTTTCATCTTTTTGAGGACCAGGTATTTCTCCAACCACCTCCCGGTAGATACGGTAATAATAGAAATGTTCCTTGTTCCGGAATGTTATTGGAAAACTTTTTTTGCCGGTCTCAAAATCCTCATCAGTCACCATTGATTCAATAATATTTCTTAGCTTTGTCATACCTGAGCCAACCTCAAGAGGTCTCTTGCTCTGCCATAATATTTCCTGCGGCAACACATCTTCAAATGCCTTTCTCAGTATCCACTTTCCCCAGGTTTTTCCGTTTTCTCTTCTGATCTTAAGGTCAGCATCAATACCTTGGCTGAAATCCATGAACTCTTTATCCAGAAATGGCTGTTTTATGTTAATCTTCAGGTTTTCCCCTATTTTATTGGAACTAAATCGCATTGTACGATACATTCGATCCAGGTATTTTCTTAAATCTTTTTTATTCAGCATGAAATTATACCCTAAAAAAAGTTCATCACTTCCATCGCCTGTCATCAAGCTCTTTATGCCTGTATCCTTCGCGTGTTTGATTCCCAGGCAGGCTGTTATATCGTTTGGAATAGCCGGATCAAAACTTTTGAGTGTCTTTATGACTTTTGGTATGGCGGCAAGGGTCTCTTCAATTTTAACGGTCTTGTGGTAATGGTCCAGCTTGAGATACTTTGCCACTTCTCCGGCATAATACCGATCTTCTCCATATGACTCAAGCCCGACCGAGATGGCCTTACAGTTTGTTGAATAGGCAGCCACAAGCGCGGAATCAAGCCCGCCGGAAAAAAGTATCCCGTCTCCCCTATTTCTGCTGACCGCTTCAGCGAATCTTGTTTTCAGTTCATGAAAAAGAAATTTCTCATCCTTCTTCATATCTTATCTTTATACCCTCTTGGTGTAACCATAAAATCCAGGTAAGTAAACGATGTGCTGTTTCCGATAAAGATTATTGTCTGCATGTTTACGTCTGCCTTGTGAAGATCTTCAAGGGGAACAATCGTTACCATTTCATCTTTTCTCATGGCGCTTACAACAATTCCGGCAGGGGTCTTTTTATCCCTGTATTTTAATATAATCTTCTGTGCTGTCTCGAGCTGCCTGTTTCTTCGTTTACTTTTAGGGTTATACAAAACAATTACAAAATCCGCGCTTGCAGCAGCTTCAATACGTTTTTCAATGAGTTCCCAGGGGGTCAAAAGATCGCTTAAGCTTATGGCCGCGAAATCATGGCTTAATGGCGCTCCAAGAAGGGAGGCGCCGGCGCAGAGCGCGGGTATTCCCGGAACAACTTCGACTGTTAACGCGGACTTTTCATTTAATGCCATCCCCCTTGCAAAAGGAGGTATTACCCGGATATTATCCTTTTTGCATATCTCAAAAACAAGCCCGGCCATTGCATAAATCCCTGGATCACCGCTTGAAACAATTGCGCATGATCTTCCTGCAAGAGCAACATCAATGGCGGCTCTCACACGTTCAACCTCTTTGGTCATTTGCGTGCTGATTACATTCTTGTCTTTAATAAAAGGGCGGATCAGCTCTATATAGGTGGTATATCCTGCAACAGTATCCACGGATTCAAGAACATCGGTTGCCCGTTTGGATAAATGCTCATAACTTCCCGGGCCTATCCCTACGATATAAAGGGTATTCTGGCGATGGCCACTGTGACATTTCTGGTCGAATGTTTTGGCACAATCAGTTTCCCGTTTTTTGACGCAAGAATTGCTGCTGCTTCGCATACGCTTTTTACTCCTGTATGTTTTTCCACCATGTCGGATGGTGATTTAATGCCGTCTGCCTTGTTTAACTCTTCCTTGTCGTAAAAACTAATGGGAAGCTTGAGTTCTTCTGCAAGGGCTATAAGCCCGGGTTCATCAGCTTTTAAACTAATCGTTGCCATACGTATCACACTGGCTATGGCAAGTTTCGATTCTTCAAGTACTTCTTTAAGAAATTCTTTAATCTCCTTCATGCTTGTGTTTCTGTTGCATCCGATTCCTGCGACAAGTGATCCAGGTCTTAATATCAGCATCTTTTTTGAAAGATCGGCCAGCACGTCATCTATAAACACACCGGGGATATCTTCATTTTCCGTAATTTGTCCTTTCTTAAAATCCTTAAGAATATGTGCAGGGCTGATACTGTCACAAAGAAGTTTGTATGGATCGTGGAGATAAAACTTTTTCCCGGTAATAAAGGCCATGTTTATATTTTTTATGGCTTCCGGGTTTTCTATAAAAAGATTGTGCTGTTTTGCCAGCACATCAATAGCAGGCGCCTGGTTCACATCGGTAGCCGTGGTTATTACGGGTTCAGCCCCTATTAACCCGGCAACCTTTATCGCAAGGGAATTGGCCCCGCCCAGATGACCGGAAACAAGACTTATAGCATGCCTGCCGATTTCATCAAGTACCACAACTGCGGGATCCGTTGTCTTGTTCCTGATACAGGAAGCAATAAGCCTGACTACAATTCCGGTTGACATTATAAAAACATGTCCTGTGTATGCATGAAAGTTACTGGATACAGCATCGGATAGTCTTTCAAAACAAGAAGCCGAAATATCATTTATGTTCAGATCAGCAGAAAGGTGCAATCTTGCATCAGGCAGATTCTCTGCGATTTTCCGGGCAATCAGTACGCCTTTGGGCGTAATGGCCCACAAGGCGATCCTGTTATTTTTTTTCTTTCTAAACCCGTGTGAAAAATTCTTGTCATATAATTTTGATTTATATTTTTCTTTGTGTTTGCCGATATCCAGCGCTTTTCCGATGATAATAAGAGCCTGTCTTGTTATCTTCTCTTTTCTCACTATTTCCGGCAACTCTCCGGGGCTTGTAAAAATAATCTTTTCTTCAGGCTGACTGACACGATAAACAACCGCGCATGCAGCATGTTTTCCATATGCTTTTTCAAGAACCCTCGCCACTTTATCAACCATGGATATGCTAAGGTAAATCGCCATGGAAGCTTTATGCTCTGCAAGTAATTCCAGTGCTTCATTTTCAGGCACAGGTGTTCGACCGGCCATACGGGTTAAAATAAGTGTCTGTGAAAGTTCAGGCAGA
Source organism: Anaerolineae bacterium (assembly GCA_035529315.1). Lineage (NCBI taxonomy): Bacteria > Bacillati > Chloroflexota > Anaerolineae > Anaerolineae bacterium. The sequence continues at coordinate 27,721 of DATKWZ010000039.1, read as the reverse complement.
GTATATTCTATTCCCATGGCTGCGGCAGCGGCAAATGCAGCAGTTACTCCGGGAATAACCTTACAGGGAATAGATTTTTTATCCAGCTTTGCCATCTGTTCAAATATGGCGCCATAAAGACTCGGGTCTCCAGCATGAAGGCGAACTACATGTTTTCCTTTTTTATACGCTTTTTCAATTTCATCTATAATCTCTTCAAGATGCATGGAAGCGCTGTTTAAAACCCTTGTTTCCGGTTTTGTCCACTTTAATACAGCCTCAGGCACAAGAGAACCCGCATAAATGACAAGATCGGCATCAGCAAGCGCGCGTTGTCCCTTAACCGTTATCAATTCGGGATCACCAGGCCCTGCCCCTGCAAATATTACAGGATGCCGGACACGTTCATCTTGATTTTTAATAGGTGATTTAGTTTTCATATTCTACTTTTATAAGAAATATCTCACGCAAAGGCGCAAAGACACAAAAAAAAGATGAACGTCGAACATCGAACGTTGAACATCGAATGATGAAATCGCTTCGCTCCACCAGTTTATAAATTGGCAGAATACCTTAAAAAAGATGAACATCATCTTTTTAATATGTTCTTGCGGAAATTATCCATACAGGATTCAACGCTTCAAGCCGCTCTCCCCATGGCATATCCTGTCCCCGATGAATCTGGACTAAAACAATATCTGTTTTAAATCCCCTGCTTTTAAGTGTCTTAAGAGCAGCTTCAACATTCGACAGGATAATGGTATTTATAACCATAACTCCGCCTGGCTTTAGATACTCTGAAGCTGTATCTATGATTTTCACCAGGTCCCTGCCTCCACCACCGATAAATATCCGGTCAGGCTCAGGTAAATTCTCAAGACCGTCTGGAAGAACAGCCTGGACAATCTCCAGGTTTTTTACTTTATATTGTTTTTTATTAGCCTTTATATTGTTGATCCTGCTCAAATTCTGCTCAACCGAAAATATCTTCCCCTTTTTTATAAAAAGAGATGCTTCGATCGAAATAGAACCGGAACCTGCTCCCAGATCCCACAATATATGATCATTTAAAAGACAAAGTCTGGAAATTGTAATAGCGCGAACCTCTGATTTTGTAATAAGACCTTTCTGATATTCATACCGGTTATCCGGCATGCCAAGGTGAAGATCCTTATTTCCTTCAGGCTGAAAAGGATGTTGTTTTAATATAATCAGGTTGGGCTGTGAAAAATTCATATCCGCAGCCTGGCCTGGTTCATACCAGTCAAAACATTCAGATTCAGTTCCAAGCTGCTCAAAAATACACATTTTTATGCCTTTAATCCCCTTTTCAAGCAAACGCCTTGCAAGCCATGCGGGATTTTTTTGTGAATCCGTGTAAACAGCTATGCTTTCATTTTTGTCAAGTCTGCTGAAAAGTTCTCTTTCACTATTCCTGCCATGCAAGCTTACGACTGAGATATCATTCCATGGCTCCTTTATTCTGGAAAAAGCCGCAGCAACAGTAGAAATATTTGGATATATTACAACATTGTCAGCCCCTATGGACTTGATCAGCAAGGAACCGATACCAAAAAACAGCGGATCACCTGATGCAAGCACTACAACATTTTTTTTGCGCATCCTGGTTTTTATATAACGGATAACCTCTTTAATATCTTTGTTGATCTCCTTTTTATCTGCCGCATGATCATTAAAATACTCAAGATGCCGTTTTCCTCCTACCAGGACATCGGCATCTTTTATCAGTTTCAGGTGCTTTGCGGTAAGATCTTCGGGAGTAAGCCCCATTCCGATTATAGATACCTGTTTCATGTTTGTTTTAACCCCATGACATCTGAATCAAATACAACATCCCCGCTGAAATCAAAGATAATACCCTGTATATCAATATCAGAACCCGCAAACATCCTGGCAGCTTTAACCATTTTTCTTCCTACGCAGGAAATAATTTGAGGGTGTTCATTGATAATAAAATCAAACGCGTGCCTTGCTGTATTTGCAGATAATATCTTTTCCGCAAATTCCCGTTTTTTTGTGATTTCAAATGACCAGTCTGAAAGCTTCTTCATACTCAAACTTGATCTGGCAGCATGAGTGTGGGGCACCCCTTGTGCCATCTTTACCGCCTTTCCAAAAAAAGCAGCAAGAATGATTTTTTTAAAACCGTTTTTTGATGCATCCTCAAGAGAGATCTTGAAAAAATCACCTATCTGTATAAAAGCCTCTTCAGGAAGATTCTCAAACAAAGCCTGGGCAAATCTTTCGCTGCGACGGCCGGTTGTAAGCACCACACTTTTTAGGCCAAAAGCCTTTGCAACAGACAGGGACAACCTTATCGTCGCAACATAGGCATCATGAGACATGGGCCTCTCTACACCTGTTGTTCCAAGAATAGAAATCCCGCCAAGGATGCCCAGCCTTGCATTCAAAGTCTTTTCAGCCAGTTTTTCCCCTTCAGGCACAAAGATTTCGACTTTTACAAGTTTATTTTTATTGTATTTTTTTAATAGCCCCGCAACAGCCTGCGTAATCATTTTTCTGGGGCCCGTATTTATTGCAGGTTCTCCGGGTTCGATTTCAAGACCCGGCTTTGTGACCATGCCGACACCCTTTCCCCCTGTTATAGATACACTTCCATGATTTCCATTGTCCAGCAATGTAACAGTCGCTCCAATTTCCGCCTTATGCGTTATATCAGGATCATCCCCCGCATCTTTTATTACCGTACATTTTGCCTTATTTTCTCCCTGGGATATACAGGTAAATACGGGAATAATGATATTGTCTCCGGTTAAAAGCTCTATTTGAACACTACAAGGTTTTTCGCCGGTTAAAATCAGTAAAAGAGCCCCCTTTGCAGCAGCAGCAGCAGCAGCGCCGGTTGTAAAACCAGTTTTTAGCTTTTTTTTTGTAGCCATTGATATATGACAATCTCGTAAAAAGTCTCGAAATCGTCATGCCGGACTTGATCCGGCATCCAGAACGCATTGAATTTACTGGATTCCGGCTTTCGCCGGAATGACGGAAAAGAGAACTTTTCGATTTTTTATGAATTCATCATCTATACTGAATTCGTAAAAAATCGGATTTACCCTAAATAATAGTAAATTGTGCCAATAATAACAAGGCTCACAATCCGAAAGCCCTGGCCCATAATCAATAATTGAGTCCCCATTTTCGGAGAAAAAATTCCGATATACCTTGGCAACTGATGACGCAGAGCACGAACCGGAAATGCAATTATATTTCCTATTAACAGGGCTAAAACAGTCTGTTTTATTGTAATTACTCCGGCATCAAGAAGCGCCCCTGCTGCCGCAAATCCTGAAGTAAATTCAGCGGCAAAACTTAAAATCACAATTGAAAGGGCTTCAACAGGCATAAAGGTTGTGACAAAATAGCCCGCGAGCCATTCACGCAGCGTATTAAAAATACCCATCTCATTTAAAACAAAAACAAGAACATAGACAGGTATTACATAAACAGCAATATTTATAATGCGACCCGGCAGCCTCTTTTTTATACTCTTTACTATTTCCCCCTGCCTTTTATTGTGCTGCATGGGAAGTTCTTTTTCTTCTTTTTTTAAATCGCACTCTTGCACAGACGGTCTTATGTGCCCGTAAATCAGAAAGAGCGCTGTTCTAAAAAGTGTAGCAGCAAAGGTTATAATGAAATAGAAAGCTCCGGCCAGGCCTGTAAGTGGTAAAACAATAAAAATTGTTGTTGGGAGATGAAGAAAATAAGCCGGAAACTGATTGACGAAATTGGATAGAAAAAGCTGCCTTCGACATATTTTCCCTTCTTTATAAAAGTCCAGAAGCATTGCATTTGCAGCAACGCCTGAAAAAAAAGCGGTTGTAAAAGCAGCGCTGCACCTATCGCCAAGATTGCTGAATTTAAAAAAAGGCCTGGCTAATGCGGCAAGGGTTTTTGTCCAGCCCGAAGCTTCAATTACCTGGCCTGCCACAAGGCCCGCGCAGATAAAAAGCATAAGACGAAAAAGCGGCCATAAAAGCCTAGATATAACCTTTTGAAAGCTTAAATTATCAGTTATATATATTCCAAAAATCAGTATTAGAGCAGAAATCGTCAAAGAGACAGTTAGAGACCAAAATTTTGGTTTAGCTTTTTGTTGAGTCATTTTTTTTCTGTTTTGCAATAATAAGTGTCCAGTAATTCGCCTGTCTTTTACTAAGCTCTTTGATATCTGTTACAATTTCTTCTTCAGGATGCCCGCAGTTTAATACTCCCACGCTGTAATTATATAACCCGGATTCATTAAGCGCAGAATCTATATCCTTAATATTTCGGTATGCTTTGAGAAAAACAACAGATTCCGGCTTGACTGAAAGCTCCCGCAAATGGTCCCCACCTCTGGCTCCGGAAACAATTAGAAGTGATTCTTCCCCTTCTACCAGCGGAACATTCAGACAGGAAGCCGCTGCCTGGTATGAAGTTATACCTGGTATGGTTTTTATATTCACGTGGGAAGCTGTTTTTCTGATATGTTTTAATATATAACCATAAGTGGAATAGGTCATACAATCTCCTAAACTTAGAAAAGCAACATCTTTCCCGAGTTCAAGCTCTTTTATAATTGTCATGGCATTATCTTTACATGCCCTTTCAGTCTCTTTTTTATTTATGGTCATTGGAAAAGAGAGCTTTTTCACTAAAGTTGTTTCAGGAATATGAGGTCCGGCGATGCTCACCGCCAGACTGTAACTGTTTTTTGTAGATGCTGCCGCAAAAACCACATCCACCTTATTTAATATTTTAGAAGCCTTTATTGTGATAAGTTCCGGATCACCCGGCCCGACTCCTATGCCGTACAAGGTTCCTGTTTTTATTTTGTTCATTATATCCTCGTCAATTATTTAATAAAGCCAGTTTTGCCAATGCATTTACCACGCTTGCGGCAATGTTTGAACCGCCCTTTCTTCCAATATTAGAAATATAGGGATAGCCCATTTCGATGAGATTAGCTTTTGATTCCGCAGCGTTTACAAACCCCACCGGAAGCCCTATAATCAGAGCCGGTTTTGCCTTTTTTTCTTTCACGAGTTCAATAAGCCGCAAAAGGGCTGTGGGAGCATTTCCAATCACATAAATGCCATCTTCCATGTCCGGTATGGCTGCGTCAACTGCTGCTTTCGCCTTGGTAGTTCCGGTTTTTGATGCGATCCGACATACTTTTGGATCGGTTATAAAACATTTTACCGTAACCTTGAAACAGCTTATATCGCTTTTACGGATTCCTGCTTTCCCCATGTTGGTATCCGTGATAATATTTTTTCCGTTTTTTATAGCCTCCAGCCCCCTGGCTATGGCATGTTTATGAAAGCAAACAGATTTCATATATTCAAAATCAGCAGATGTATGTATCATCCTTCGCACAACAGACCACTGGTCAGGTGGAAAGTTATGCCTGCCAGCCTCATCATCAATTATCTTAAAACTTAATTCTTCAATTTCTTCCGGTTTCATGTAAAAGTCACCTATCATTGAACCGCAAAAGCGAGCGCATTCCTCGCTGCTTGCGGCGGGGTTAGCGAGCGAATCCAAAAATAGCAAACATCCTTACGGTCGAAGATTCCCCGCTGCTTGCGGCGGGGAATCTTCAATATTGAGTGTTGAGGCTACCGATATTCTGAACCCTGAACCCTGAACCTTGAACCTTGAACCCCATTCAATACATCTTCACTGAAAATATCAGGATAAAGGATTTTGCCGATCCCATATATTCCTTTAAGAAGCCTTAAAGTCGGTCGCGATACAATCATCTCATCGATAATATATATTTTATTTTCCTTTATCGCCTTTATTGCTTTAAAGCCCGGTTCTTTTTTAATAAGAGATATTACAGGGCGGTTCATAGCGCCTGATTGTGCAAGATAAACATCTATTTCACAAGCTTTAGACAATATGCGCTCCTTTCCGTAAGCAGCTATATTTGTGCCTCTTACCGATTTTGCATCATTGGCGATGTTTACCCCCCCTGCTGTTTCAAGCGCAAAGATTGTCATTGAATCCGGCGAAAAAGTCTTCATTTTGCTGTTTATAGCCTCAAAATAGACCTTTTTTTTTCTTGCGACAGTCTTTGTTAATGATTTAAAAACAGATATACTTTCCTTAAAACCCCTGATCATCTCTGACGCTTCTTCCTGCTTTCCTGTAAGAATGCCAAGCGCCATCCAGTAATTGAACAAATCATCAATTGTACCGGGCTGTAAAGATACAACCGTAATACCGCTTTTTTCAAGCCTTGCCACAAGGTCAGGATATCCGCGATCAATCATTGGTCTTATCAAAACCAGATCAGGATCGGCTGCTAAAAATTTTTCAGGGTCATCATGATATGAGAAAACAGCCTTTTTCATAGCTTCAGGAGGAAAAACTTCATGTCTGGAAACCCCGATTATCTCTTTATTCAGCCCCAATGCAAAGAGATTTTCAGTATGTGCGCCGTAAAGAGAAATAATGCGCGAGAACCTCTTTTCAACCAAGATCCTCCTGCTGTTTTGATCAACTACAATCCTTTCACCTGCAGCACCAAAAGATTTTGTATGGTCATGAGCATAAACTCCGGAAGGCAAACAAAATAAAATAATAGTCAGTATTTTTATATAGTTAAAATATGAAACAATCATGGTTTATTTTTTAAAAACAACCTGCATGGAATCGGAATAGGGTTCAAAATATACCTTTGCATCTACATTAAAAACAGATTGAAGCGTATCCCTGTTTAAAATTTCATCGGTATTTCCATGGGCAACAATACTCCCCTGTTTTATAAATAACAGATAGTCGCAGTAGATCGCCGCAAGATTAATATCCTGCAGCACTGCGATCACGGTCCTTTTCTCTTTACTAACCCTTTGTGCTGCAATATTGAGAAGGTTTAAGGAATAATTAACATCCAGGTTTGAGGTCGCCTCATCTAAAATCAGAACCGGCGTGTCCTGGGCAAGCGCCCTGACAAAAACTATCCGCTGCCTCTCTCCTGAGCTGAGTTCCGTAATAAAGCGATCCTTGAATTTATAAATTCCGGTTTTTTCCATAATGTCATATACAACCTTGTAATCATCCTGAGACGGAGCAGAAAACCTGGGAACATATGGATATCGCCCCATCATAACAATTTCTTCAACTGTAAACGGAAAGTTTATATAAAAATTCTGAGGTACCAGAGCTATTTCCATTGATAATTCTTTTTTTGAATATAAAGAAAGATCCTTCCCTTTATAAGTAATGTTTCCGGACACAGGTTTCTTGTGTTTTGTAATAAGATCGACAAAGGTGGTCTTTCCACAACCATTTGGTCCTATTATTCCGTAAAATTTCCCGGTTTTGATCTCGATAGTAAGGTCGTCTATTACCCTTCTCTCTTTATAAAAAAACGACAGATTTTTAATTTGAATTGCCATGTTCAACTATCTGCCTCTGCCACCTGCCGTTTTCGAAAAATATAGCAGAAAAAAGGGCCGCCTATCAATGCCGTGAGCACACCTATTGGTATTTCGCTGGGAAGGATGGCCCTGGTTACGGTATCGGCGCACAACAACAGTATGGCTCCGGCCAGCATTGAAACCGGAATCAGTTTTCGGTTATCCGGACCGGTTAAAAACCTCACCATATGAGGAACCAGAAGCCCTACAAATCCTATAATTCCCGATACGGATACACAGATAGCAGTTATCAGTGATGCAGTAACAAGAAGAATAAGGGTCAACCTTCCGGTGTCCACGCCCAGGGAAGAAGCTGTTCTATTGCCGAGAGACATTAAATTAAGATCTCTTGCATAAAAAATAATGATTAAAAACCCGAGACACAGAAATGAAGATGTCATAAAAACATCCGCCCATGTCCTTGAAGCAAAACTTCCCATAAGCCAGAAAATAATTATTGAAACCTGCTCGTCAGCCACATACTTTAAAAAACTTATTCCAGCCGACAAAATAGCGGCAACTATTATTCCGGAGAGGATCAGGTTGTTGGATGATAAACCTCCGCTGCCGGATGAAAGATAGATAACGAAAAACAAGGTTCCGGCAGCGCCTGTGAAAGCAAAAACAGGTACACAGCAGGCGCCCAGTCCAATTTGATCAAAAAGTACTATATTAAATAAAAATGCCAGAGAAGCTCCGAAGGCTGCGCCTGCAGATACCCCCAGTGTGTATGGATCAGCCAGAGGATTAAGCAGGATGCCTTGAAAAACAGCCCCTGATACTGCAAGTCCGCCTCCTACGACTGCGGCTGTTAATATGCGTGGCAAACGCACATCCATCACAACTACAGGGAAAATTTCATCCATTCCTTTAAGAAGACTTGCCTGCCCGGATATTTTAGCAAAAATAATTTTCACCACATCAATAAAGGAAAGATGGATGTATCCCATGCACGCGGAAATCACAATTAACCCGCACAAAACCATGCTCAATAGCAATATCTGGGTCATGATTGCCTCTTGAAGCCTGTTTTTGAAGCTGTATGGTTTTTCCTGTATTTTTATTGTCATCTTATAGTGTTAGCCTGTATATCAACAACGCCTTAATCTACAACCCGATTTGATTGTCTAAAGCTACATCTTTTATGTGCTGAATAAAGATCTTCGCGACCTCAGGGTTTTCACCCATCCCCTGAATCACCGGGATGACTTTGATTCCCTTTGACTCGATGATAGTCTTCCATGAATCATCTTCATCTCCGGCCATGTCATTTCTCGCATGGTCACCCGCAACAATCATTAAAGGCATTAATACAACCTTTCTTATCCCATCTTTAACCAATTCCGAAACAACATATTCAGGGGATGGGAACCCCTCAACCACACCTGTGTATATGGAAATATCCGGGTACATTTTTCTTAAAGTTTCCTGAAATTCCATGTATGCTCCGGTAGATAAATATTTGTTCCCGTGTCCCATGTAAACCAGGGCCGCATTATTTTTTTCAGCCAGAGCCATATCACGGCTGACCGCTTTTGCGGCGGTTTTCAGATCCTCATGATAGGGATATTTTTCTCCTTTTTTTCCAAGCAGCGGCCTTCCCAGAACTAGCTTTTTAAAAGGCTTATGCCTGGTTCTGATCGCGAAGATAGCATCCAGACCATCCACACACGATTTCAAATCAAGATACTCTTCACCTTCAAAAACATGAGTAGGCTGCACAATGATCGTATCATATCCCTCATCCTGCAGGTCGGCTATTGTCGCAAGGGGCCCTTTAATATACAGAATTTCTCTGGGGATATCTTTATTTTTCTCCAGGAATTCCCTGTCATTCTGCCTTTCATGCCAGATATCCCTGATAATGTAAGAGGTAAAGGCCATCTTCACCGTTATATCGGGAAAGGCTTTTTGAACCTGGTTTTGAGTATTTGTAATCGCTGCCAGCGCAGCAGGATAACTTGTGCCGAATTGGGCCAGAACAATAGCCTTTTTATCCTTCTTCGGCCCCATGGCAAAAGAAGAAACAACCAATGTCAGAGACAAAACAAACAAAACAACAATCAAATTCAACCTCTTCATAATTATATCCTTCTTGGTTTTAATGGTTATTTACGACTCACATAATTGGATATTATGTTATCTTTCAATCCCATCCCTTGCCGGCACGCCATTCTGATAGTAATGCTTAATTTCCTTCATCTCCGTCACCAGATCAGCCTTTTCAATAATCCGCGGGTCTGCCGTCCTTCCGGTAATAACCAGTTCAACATCTTCCGGCTTTGCCTGGATAAAGTCCAGTAGATCCTCTACGGAAAAAAGATTATAACAGGTGGCAATATTGGCCTCATCAAGAATAATCATCTGATACTTGCCGGAGCACATAATCTCTTTGACCTCTTTGAGCCCTTCCCGGGCGGCTTGAATATCTTCTTTCTCCGGTTCTCTAAAAATGAAGCGGTCCCTGCCGTATTGTTTTATTGTAACAAACTCCGACAGCTTTGCCAGGCTGTTGAGCTCACTGCACTTCATCCCCTTGACGAACTGGGCGATATATACTTTCAAGCCGGCGCCGGCTGCACGCAGGGCAAGTCCGAAAGCCGCGGTTGTTTTGCCCTTACCATTGCCCGTGTAAACCTGGATGTATCCCTTCATCACTTCCTCCAAACAATTTATAAAAAAAATCCCCGAACCGATATTAAATCGATCCGGGGATATCCCTTTTTTCCTTTGGATCTACCATGGCCTGTTTTCCGTCCTCGAAAATAAAGCCCATATAGACTTTCAGATAAATAATTTCACTGAGTTGTCAGTCAAAATCCTCGGCGACGTACAACTCAGCACGACTTACTCGGATTTTTCCTTTTAGCCTTGTGAAATAATTGCCTGAAAGACTGTAGCTTAGGCAGGTCTTCTGACTCCCCCGCCTTTTTAGCGACCTTCCCATTCCACACAACGTGAACAGTGGTTTAAAGCAAATGCTAAAAAGGTTCCCTTTTCGAAAAAAAGGGCGGAGTTACAGCGGCGGGCCCGTCCCTGATTTACACAGGGTTCCCTATTAAACTCAACATGAGCACCTAAACTATATTTTATCTTTTTAAATTATTTATATTATAGAATCAAGGATTTTTGTAATATTTTAACCTTATGTAACAAATTATCTGCAATCAAACTTTAAGTGTGATTATCTTATATTCTATATTCAACCCCACTAAAATTCTGATTTTATCAATAGACTCAAAGAATTTGCATGATTGATGAAAGCTGCCTTGCAAAAATCCCCTTTGAGAGATTAGCCGCTGATTATAGGGAATGCAGCGCAACATAGAAGTTGGACTTTTTACAAACTTGTTAAACATTTTCCTTGCAATCGGCCGATGTTGCCATTATCATGCCAAATAAAAATGGCAAACTGAGACCACATAAAAAGGATTAATCAATGGCTAAAATATTCCGGCCAAGCAGCCGCGAAACTACCATCTTATCAAAGATAGAATCATCAAAGGAATTTGAGCGCAGAAAGGCAATAAGAAGTGTAAAAGACTGTGCTGAACCTCTTTCCAATGCAATTGCGACAAAACTTATTGAAAAGAATCTCGTTGAAACCACCAATAAAAATGCCCTCGAAGAACAGATAGTGCAATGTCTCAATAAGTTAACCAGATCTGAAGATTTTGATGTTGACTTTCAGATAGCGCCATTCAGACACATCACACGGGATCCTAATATTGTAAGCATTTATACTACAGCCTTTGTTATAGAACAGCTTTTAAAGCACAAGGATGTGGTTGATGTTTTCGGTTCCGACGAAGATATATATATCTGTATAAACAGTCAGGTTGCAAAATTTCTTTCCCGATAAACAATGCACTCATTATTTCATCCCAGGCTAATAAATGGCCCGTTTGAGGACCCCGGCCTTTTTATACCCCTTTTTTTTGAGAAACGTGCAGTAATTTTCGATCTGGGCGATATTTATTCTCTTTCAGCAAAGGATCTTCTCAAAATTAGTCATGTTTTTATATCTCATACCCATATGGATCATTTTGTGGGCTTTGACAGGCTGCTGCGCCTGTTTCTGGGACGTGAAAAAAAACTTTACATGTACGGCCCCAAAGGCTTTTTAAAAAATGTTGGGGGGAAACTTGCAGGATATTCATGGAACCTTGTAGAAAACTTCAACAATCGATTCTCTCTGCATATTACCGAAGTACATGCCGACCAGCTTATAACCAGAGAGTACCGGTGTAAAAATAGATTTACAGCTTCTGGAAAGGCTGTAAAACAACCGTTTAACGGTATCCTATTCAAAGAACCTGCGCTGACCTTCTCTGCAGTAGTGCTTAATCATAAAATTCCGTGCCTTGGGTTTACAATTAAGGAAAGGTTTCACGTTAATATAATAAAAGAAAGGCTAATCGATCTCGGGCTTGAAATCGGCCCATGGCTTAAAGAATTTAAACAGGCGCTCTTTAATCGTCAAGATCCTGATTCAAAATTTGAGGTTAAATCGGGGCGGGAAAATATAAGAAAAAAGGAATTTATATTAGGGGATCTTACAAATCGGATTGCAATAATAACTCCCGGCCAGAAAATTACCTATATTACCGATATGTTATATTGCAAACCCAATATTGAAAAAGCGGTGGAATTTGCGAAAGATACGGACCACCTTTTTATTGAAGCTGCTTTTCTCGAAAAAGACAAAGATATTGCCAAAAAAAAATTTCATCTCACAGCCGGGAATGCCGGAATGATAGCGGGCATGGCCAAGGTAAAACAATTCACGCTTTTCCATTTTTCACCAAGGTACTCAGGCATGGAAGACCTTTTTCAGAAAGAAGCACTGGCTGCTTATAAAAGGATTAAGGATTAAAGGGATAAGGATTATCTGCATACAAACCTCTAATCCTTAATCCTTTAATCCTTTAATCCTCTTTTTTTTCTACGCTTTCTTCCGGTTTATCTAATTGGGCTTTTTTATCAACAGCCTGTTTTTTCTCTACCGTTTTCTTCTCTTCTGCTCCAGCCACCTTTTTGTCCTTGGTTTTCTTCTCTTCTGCTCCGGCCACCTTTTTGTCCTTGGTTTTCTTCTCTTTGCTCTTTTCAACGCCTACAAGTTCAATTATAGACACAGGAGCGGCATCTCCGGAACGTCTTCCCATCTTAATAATTCTGGTATAGCCTCCAGATATAGAGCCGAATCGCTCAGCAGCTTCATCAAACAGTTTATGAACAATATTCGTTTCTCTTATAATCGAAAGAGCCTGACGTCTGGCATGTAAATCTCCACGTTTGGCCAGAGTAATCAAATGGTCTGACCATTGCCTCAAGCCCTTTGCCTTAACATCTGTAGTGAGGATTCGCTCATGCTTAAAAAGCGAGGTGACCATATTTCTAAACATGGCATTCCTGTGACTGCTTGTTCTGTTTAATTTTAAACCAGCCTTTCGATGTCTCATAGGGTCCCCTTTACTCCTCTTCCTCTGCGTCTTCCTCAGGAGCCACAAATCCATTAAGCTTCATCCCAAGAGAAAGGCTCATTTCATTTAAAACTTCCTTAATCTCATTTAACGACTTTCTTCCAAAGTTTTTGGTTTTAAGCATCTCTCCCTCGGTCTTAACAACCAGCTGATATATCTTATGTATTCCGGCATTTTTAAGGCAATTGGCACTTCTAACGGAAAGCTCAAGCTCTTCAACACTTCTATAAAGATTTTCATTAAACTGAGATATTTGTATTTCTTCCGATTTTTTCCCCTGCTCCGGTTCAAGCTCCTCGTCAAAATTTATAAAGACTTCCATTTGCTCTTTTAATATTTTGGATGCATATGCAACAGCGTCTTCCGGGAGAACGCTTCCATCGGTCCATACCTCTAATGTCAGCTTGTCATAGTCGGTCCTCTGGCCAACACGGGCATTACCTACAATATAGTTTACCCGTTTAATAGGTGAAAATATAGAATCTATAGGTATTGTGCCTGTTGGCGCATTTTCATCCTTATTTGCTTCAGACAAGGCATATCCCTTGCCGACCTTAACAATCATGGTCATTTTTAACTTTGCTTTTTTAGAAAGCGTTGCAATATGCAACTCCGGATTAAGAACCTCACACCTTCCGTCATCGCTGATAATATCGCCGGCCTTGACTTCGCCCTCTTCTTCAGCATCAATACGTATTGTTTTCGGTTCAGCATCAGCAAGTTTTAAGCGCACACCTTTTAAGTTAAGAATAATTTCGGATACATCTTCAAGTACACCTGGAATAGCACTAAACTCATGCATAACATCATCGAATTTGACAGATACAATAGCCACGCCATATAAGGAAGAAAGTATTATACGCCTTAAAGAATTCCCGATCGTTATTCCAAATCCTCTTTCCAGAGGTTCACAAACAAACTTGCCGTATGAAGGCATGCTGGTGGTCACCTGCACCTTCTCCGGCCTTATCATTTCTCGCCAGTTCATAAACATTAGTTCATTTAATGACATTGTTATAACTCCAATTTTTGAGAGCTTTGAATCCGCTCGTTTTGTCTGTTACTTGGAATAAAGTTCAACTACAAGCTGCTCCTGCATAGGCATAGTAAGGTCTTCACGCACCGGAAATGCCCTTACCGTTCCTTTCATCTCTTCCTTTTCCAGGTCAAGCCATTGAGGAACGCCTCTACGAACCACAGCATCCAGTGAATTAACTATTGCCTGCATTTTATGGCTTTTTTCCCGGGTTTTAATTACATCGCCAATTTTTAGAAAGAATGATGGTATATTAACCTTTTTATCATTAACTAGAAAATGATTATGTCTTACAAAGTGACGACCCTGAGAGCGTGAGTTCACAAAACCCAAGCGATAAACAACATTATCAAACCGGCGTTCCAGTAATGTAAGCAGATTTATGCCTGTAATGCCTTTTTGTCGCTCAGCCTTTTCAAAAAACAGGTGGAATTGTTTTTCAGAAAGACCATACATGCGTTTTATCTTTTGCTTTTCACGAAGCTGTATACCATAGTCTGAGCTTTTTCTTCCACGACGCTGACCATGCTGACCAGGCGGATAACTACGTCGATCAAAAGCACACTTATCAGAATAGCATCGATCCCCTTTAAGAAATAACTTTAAATTTTCGCGACGGCAAAGCCGACAAACCGAACCCGTAAATCGTGCCAAATTATCCTCCTTTTATATCCTGCGCCTTTTCGGCGGTCGACAGCCATTATGTGGAATAGGAGTAACATCTCTTATCATAACGACATTAAATCCAGCTGTCTGCAATGACCTAAGCGCCGATTCACGACCAGCCCCAGGACCCTTGACATATACCTCCACAGTCTTCATTCCCTGTTCCATCGCCTTTTTAACAGCATCTTCCGCTGCCATTTGTGCGGCAAACGGGGTGCTCTTTCGAGAGCCCTTAAATCCATGGACTCCGGAGCTTGACCAGGCCACAACATTACCGGCTGGATCTGTTATGGTAACAATTGTATTATTAAAAGTAGACTGGATATGCACCACTCCATTTGGAATATTTTTCTTTTCTTTCCTTTTTGCACCGATTCTTTTTGCCATTTATAACATCCCTGTAATTATGAGTTATTAAGAACTTTATATCTAAGCATTACTTCTTTGTGGCTGCACCTTTCTTTTTAACCGCCGATCTTCTCGGCCCCTTGCGGGTACGTGCATTCGTGCTTGTCCTCTGCCCTCGCACAGGAAGCGATTTGCGATGGCGAAGTCCGCGATATGATCCAAAATCCATCAATCGTTTAATATTCATCGAAACTTCTGTACGAAGCTCACCCTCTACCTTGACTTCGCTGTCAATAACTTTACGAATATCATTGATATCGGATTCTGATAGTTGATCCGTCTTAATATCATAACTAATGCCAAGTTTATCCAGTATACGCCTTGATGTGGTTCTGCCAATACCGTAAATATATGTTAAACCAATCTCAATTCGTTTATCCCTGGGTAGGTCTACGCCCGCAATTCTTGCCAAACCGACTCCTCCTCTATCCTTGCCTTTGTTTGTGCCGTTTATTTTCGCAGATTACTCTTACAACCCTTTTTCTACGGACTATTTTACACTTGCTGCACATTTTCTTCACTGATGCTCTGACCTTCATATTATACTCCTTTTATCTTAAAGCCAAATAAGAGCCTTTTCTAAAACACCCTCTTTTGCCCAATTAGCGTTAAAATGCCTGTGTCCGACTATTTTGCTCTGTAAGTTATTCGGCCACGAGTAATGTCATATGGTGAAAGTTCAACAGTAACCTTGTCACCGGGCAAAATTTTGATAAAATGCATGCGCATTTTTCCGGAAATATGCGCCAGCACCTGGTGCTTATTCTCTAATTCGACTTTAAACATCGCATTAGGCAGCGTCTCCAGCACTTTCCCCTCAACCTTTATGGCCTCTTCTTTTGGCATGTCTTAACCCCTTGTCAATTTCACTTAAGATAACCGGACCGTCTTCCGTAATTGCAATCGTATGCTCAAAATGAGCCGACAAGCAGCCGTCTTTTGTTACAGCAGTCCATCCATCTTCAAGTATTTCAATATCATAACCTTTTTCATTAACCATAGGCTCTATGGCAAAAGTCATACCTGCTTTTAAGCGGATCCCCATTCCGGGTTCTCCAAAATTGGGTATCTGAGGTTCTTCATGTAGTTTGTTGCCAATACCATGACCGACAAATTTACGAACAACCGAAAAACCTGCAGCCTCCACATGCGATTGAACTGCATGTGAAATATCTGAAAGCCTGCCACCTGGAACCGCTTTTTCAATTCCTTTGTAAAGAGACTCTTCTGTAACCCGGGCAAGCCGTCTGGAAGAATCCGACACCTTTCCAACACCCACGGTTATAGCAGCATCACCGTAATACCCATCAACAACGACACCAAAATCAAGGCTTATTATATCCCCTTCGCAAAGCGGTTTTTGGGAAGGAAATCCATGGACAACCACATTATTTACTGAAGCACATATTGAATATGGGAACCCTCTATATCCTTTAAAGGCCGGGATTGCGTTTCTCTCCCGAGTTAATCTTTCCGAAAGATCGTTTAAATAAAGTGTATTAACTCCCGGCCTGACCTCTGATTCAAGCGCGGAAAGAATTTCCGCAACAATTTGATTACTTAAGTATATCTTTTCAATTTCCTCGGGTGATTTTAAAATCACCATATCATCACCTTAGAGCCGCCCCTTCATCTTTGCCCCGCCCTTTTTTAAAAACCCTTCATAATGGCGGGATAGCATATGAGATTCCATTTGCGAAATAGTATCAATCGCAACTCCAACAACTATTAGAAGAGCAGTGCCTCCAAAGTAAAAAGGAACATTAAACTTAGATATCAAAATCGATGGAAGTACACATACTGCGGAAACATATATTGCACCTCCCAAAGTAATCCGCGTCAAAACCCTGTCAATATGATCCGCCGTGCGCTTGCCCGGACGGATGCCCGGAATATAACCACCCTGTTTTTTCATATTATCGGCGACATCAACAGGATTAAAGGTAACGGCAGTGTAAAAGTAACAGAAAAAGAATATAAAGCTTACAAACAACAATTCATACGCAACATTACCCGGCCTGATTGAAGAAGCAATGCTCTGTATCCACGGAATTGCTATAAAACTGGCTATAGTGGCAGGGAACATGATAATTGAAGAAGCAAAAATAGGCGGTATTACACCTGAACTATTAATTTTAAGAGGAAGGTGTGTGCTTTGACCGCCATACATCTTCCTGCCGACGACCCTTTTGGCATATTGAACCGGTATTCGACGCTGTCCCTGCTCAACAAATATAATGAATCCAACAACAAGTATCATCAACACGAGCAGTATTACTATGGCAAATACTCCCATTTCCCCTGTTGAAAGAAGGCGGAACGAATTCCCCATCGCACTTGGGATATTGGCTACAATACCTGCAAATATTATAAGAGAAATACCATTGCCGATACCACGCTCTGTAATCTGTTCGCCCAGCCACATAATAAATGCCGTCCCGGCTGTCAGAGTTATAATCGTTATAAGCCTGAACGCCCAGCCTGGGTGTATAACTACCGGAGCACCGGCCGGCGAACTCATACTTTCAAGACCGACGCTGATGCCAAGGCCCTGTATAATGCTTAATATAACAGTACCGTATCTTGTATACTGTGTAATCTTCTTACGGCCATGTTCACCCTCTTTTTTTAACCGCTCAAGATGCGGTATTGCCACGGTCAACAACTGCAGGATAATGGATGCGCTGATATACGGCATTATCCCAAGGGCAAAAACCGACAGCCTTTCTAAGGCTCCGCCGGAAAACATATTAAAAATCCCAAATATAGTCCCTTCAACCTTTGCAAAAAATGAAGCAAGCGCGACTCCGTCTATACCCGGAGTTGGAACATGAACACCGATACGGTAAACAATCAAAAGGGCCAGTGTATAAAGGATCCTTTTCTTTAGTTCGGGTATTTTGAATACATTCTGGAAACCACCACCAACCATTATTTTAGGACCTCTATCTTCCCGCCGATAGCTTCGATTTTATCTCTGGCCCCTTTGCTTATATCGTTAACTCTGATTATTAGAGGATATTTTATATCGCCCTGGCCCAGAAGCTTAATCCCATCATTCCTGCCTTTAATAAGTCCGCAACCAATAAGGGCCGCTTCATCCACTACACTGCCGGTTTCAAATCTTGATAGATCACGTATATTAACTGTAGCAATATTTTTTCTAAAAATATTTATAAAACCACGCTTTGGTAAACGTCGATGAATAGGCATCTGACCACCTTCAAAACCGGGCCTCACTCCTCCTCCAGAACGACTGTTCTGTCCCTTTGTTCCTCTTCCAGCTGTTTTCCCGGTTCCTGATCCAACACCACGCCCCAAACGCTTTCGTGGCTTCCGTGAACCCTTTGGTGGCGACAATTCATTTAGCTTCATTGATCTTATCCTCAGCTTTCACCAGATGCGATACCTTGTTGATCATTCCACGGACCGAAGGCATATCTTTAAGCTCAACGGTTTTATTGAGTTTTGTCAGCCCCATTCCACGCAAAACTCTGCGGTGCTTTTCCGGTCTTCCAATCATGCTCTTAACAAGAGTTACTTTCAATATGCCAGCCATTTACCGTTCCTTAAGATTACAGGTCTTGCACACTTATGCCGCGCCTTGAAGCCACCTGCTCACGGCTTTGAAGCTGTTTAAGCCCGGCAATAGTAGCTTTAACCAGATTATGAGGGTTGTTTGACCCCAAACACTTTGTCAGAATATTTTGAACTCCTACGGCCTCAAGCACAGCCCTGACAGCGCCGCCCGCAATGACTCCGGTACCCATGGAAGCAGGCTTTAATAAAACCCTTCCCGCGCCAAATTTACCGATAATTTCGTAGGGGATTGTGCTGTTAACCAAAGACACTTTGGTCATGCTCCTTTTTGCCTTTTCTACCCCTTTACGAATCGCTTCAGGGACCTCTCCTGCTTTTCCCAATCCAGCCCCGACACTTCCCTTACCGTCACCAACTACGACTATAGCGCTAAAACTGAACCTTCGGCCACCTTTGACGACTTTTGCAACACGGTTAATATGAACTACCTTGTCAATTAATTGATTCTCGCCTGTATCCTGTTTAATCAAGGAATCTGCCCCCTCTATTCTTCATAAAATTGGCTAAAAATTCAAACCAGCTTCACGCGCACCCTCAGAAACAGCCTTAACCCGCCCGTGAAACAGAAAACCATTTCTGTCAAACACCACGCTCTTAATCCCTTTCTCAACAGCACGCTCTGCTACAAGTTTCCCAACATAGGTTGCCGTAATAATTTTCCCTTTACTTGATTCAGCCGCGGAATGCTCTTTTACTTCCTTTTCAACAGTTGATGCGGCAGCAATGGTATGTCCGGTTGTATCATCGATTATCTGCGCATAAATATGCTTGGCACTTCGAAACACACTCAATCTCGGTCGCTGCGTAGAACCAGACAAATTCTTTCTGATCCTTTTCTTTCTCTTTAAACGAGCCTGCTTTTTTATATTTAACGAACCCATTTTTTTATATCCTTACCATTACCATTGAAGTACTGTCTGAACAAAAGTCAAAACAATAAAACACAAAATCCGAAAAAACATCCGATAAATTTAGGGATTGCGAATTTAGGGATTGAAGGTATTCTATTGATTTTAATTCTTAAATTCCTTAATCCCTCAATATGTTTATTTAGTTCCTGTCTTTCCGGCTTTCCTCTGAATTCGTTCCTCTGCATATTTGATACCCTTGCCTTTATATGGCTCAGGAGGTCTTAACCGTCTAATTGCCGCAGAAACAAGACCAAGCTTCTCTTTGTCAATACCGAAAAGTTTAATAACATTATTTTTTTCAATTAATGCTGAAATACCATCAGGCAGATCAAAATTAATTGGATGCGAATATCCAAGATTTAAAACAATTGAATTACCCTGCATTGCAGCACGATACCCAATGCCGTTAATTTCCAGCCTGCGTTCAAAGCCCTCGCTCACCCCGCTGACCATATTAGCTATAAGACTGCGCGTAAGACCATGTAAAGATCGGCTGATCCTGTCATTCTTTTCGACACTTACACTTACAGATCCTTTATCTATCTTCAGGTTCACGAGAGGATCTATCGTCATTTCAAGTGTGCCGTTTTTACCCTGTACAGTAACCACCCTGTTTTTAAATAATATTTTTGTATTATCAGGTATCGGAATCAGTTTTTTACCTACTCGAGACATTTATACCCCTTCCATCTACCATACATTGCAGAGAATTTCTCCTCCAAGCTTTTCATGCCTGGCTGCTTTGTCTGTCATTATTCCCCTGGATGTGGATAAAATAGCTATGCCCATACCGTTTAATACAGGCTTAACATTTTTACTCTTAACATAAACCCGTCTGCCCGGCTTGCTGACACGTTCAATCCCAACAATCACATTTGATTGACCCTGAGCGCGTTTAAGGTATACACGCAAAACACCTTGCTTGGAATCCTTAACAAATTTATAGTTTCTGATAAATCCTTCATTCTTTAGGACCATGGCCAACTCTGTTTTTAGCTTTGACCCTGGGATATCAACACTATTGAATTTTGCCTTTTCAGCATTCCTGATTCGGGTCAGCATATCAGCGACTGGATCACTCATTGACATCTTCTTCTTCTCCGTAACATACCATTTTTATATTATATTAGATGATTCGTAATAGTTCAGCCACAAAGGCACTAACACACCTGGTTAACTACTCGACTACTCCACTATTTACATGTCTTTGTATCTTGGTCGCTGAACTGTTGCATCAAACTTAAGTTATATATACTACCAGCCTACCAGCTGGATTTAGTTACTCCCGGAAGCATACCAATTGAAGCAAGATTTCGAAAACATATACGACAAATCCCAAATTTCCTCAAAAATGCCCTCGGCCTGCCGCAAATCGGGCACCTGTTGTATGCCCTTACCTTGAACGTAGGTTCTTTAAGTGCCTTAATTCTAAGAGCCTTTTTTGCCAATTCATCCTCCTTGTTTAAAAATCAATCTCTAAACGGCATGCCTAAAAGTTTAAGAAGCTCTTTCCCCTCTTCATCAGTCTGCGCCGTGGTAACGATGGTTATATTAAGGCCTTTGATCTTATCGATTTTATCGTAATCTATCTCCGGAAAAATGATATGTTCCTTTATCCCCAAAGTATAGTTCCCCTTCCCATCAAACGCCTTTCCTGAAAGACCTCTAAAGTCACGGACACGAGGGAGGGCAATATTTACCAGCTTACAATAAAAATCGTACATATGTTTGCGACGAAGCGTCACCATACAGCCAATCGGCATCCCTTCCCTTAGCTTGAATGCTGCAATCGATTTTTTAGCGCGGGTTACAACCGGACGTTGCCCTGTGATCAGATTAAGTTCTTTTGCAGAAGAATCAATCAGTTTAATATTATGAATCGCTTCTCCAAGACCTAAATTCAACACAATTTTGCTGATCTTAGGAACCTGCATTATGCTTTTGTATTTAAATCTTTCGATTAATCCCGGAACGACATTTTTTTCATAAAAAAGTTTTAACTGCGACATTATTATCTCCGACATGATCTTAAGAATCTATTATCTCATTACATTTCATGCAAACACGAATCTTTTTCCCATCCTCGAGACTCTTAATCTTGATACGTACCGGCGACATGCACTTGCCGCACATCAACATGACATTAGAACGGCTTAATGGAGCCTCACTCTCAACAATCCCTCCCTGCCGGTTCTGAGCGCTGGGCTTTACATGCCTTTTTACAAGATTCGCTTTCTCTACAAGAACCCGTTTATCCTTTTTGATTATCTTAAGGATCTTTCCGATCTTGCCGTTATCCTTGCCGGCAATAATTTTAACCTTATCGCCCTTCTTTATAAGACATTTATTTCTTATCATAAGCCGTTTCTCATATAATTCCTAATTTAGGAATTTGGGAATTGAATGTATTCTATTGATTTTAATCCCTCAATCCCTCAATCCCTTAATTCATTTTATAAAACCTCTGGAGCCAGAGAAATGATTTTCATAAACTTTTTAGCTCTTAGCTCTCTTGCAACAGGACCAAAAATACGTGTGCCTACAGGCTCCATATTCGCATTAATTAACACAGCTGAATTGTTATCAAATCTGATATATGATCCATCCGGCCTTCTGATTTCTTTTTTAGTTCGAACCACGACAGCCTTTAATACATCCCCTTTTTTAACTTTTGCATTAGGGATTGCTTCCTTCACACTTACAACAATTATATCGCCAATACTTGCATACCGTCTTCTGGAACCTCCAAGAACCTTTATGCAATACAATATCTTAGCTCCCGAATTGTCCGCTGCTGTTAATCTCGTCTCTGTCTGAATCATTTTTGCGAATTCCCTTAATTATACAACTTTCTCAAGAATCTTGCTTACGCGCCATTTTTTTGTCCTGCTGATCGGCCTTGACTCTGTTATTAACACCTTATCACCAATCTGGCATTCATTACCTTCATCGTGAGATGAAAACCTGGAGCATCTCTTTATATACTTATGATAAAGTGGATATTTAATCATTCTCTCAACCTGGACAATTACGGTCTTATCCATCTTGTTGCTCACAACAGTCCCGGCCACCTGTCTTTTATTACCTCTTTTTTTCATTGTATCCATGTTTATCTATATTTTCCTCAAGCTTCCTTTATTATGGTTTTAATCCTTGCAATATCACATTTGGTCTGCTTCATCTTTTTAGGATTTTCGAGCTGACCTATTTCATGCTGAAAATACAGATTAAACAACTCCTCTTTAAGGTCAACCAGTTTCCGTTGTCTCTCTTCAAGACTCAGCCCTCTAATCTCAGCTGCTTTCATTATATGTTGCTCCTTTCCACAAACTTTGTCTTTACCGAAAGCTTGTGTGAAGCAAGTCGGAACGCCTCCTTAGCCATATCCTTCGGGACGCCTTGCATTTCGTAAAGAATTCTTCCCGGACGAACTATTGCATTCCAACCTTCAGGAGCGCCCTTTCCCTTTCCCATTCTTACCTCAGCCGGTTTTTTTGTAAATGGCTTATCGGGAAATATCCTTATCCACATCTTGCCGCCCCTTTTTACATGCCGTGTCATGGCGATTCGGGCAGCCTCAATCTGTTTTGCGCTGATTGCGCCGCATTCTATTGCCTGCAATCCAAATTCACCAAAATCCAAATTGCAACCACGTGTGGCTAAGCCCCTCATTCTACCCCTTTGCTGTTTTCTAAATTTGACCTTCTTTGGACTCAGCATAACTTATTTCTCCTAAATACTAATAACCAATGGTTTCGCAAAAAAAACAATAAACCAATTTTATGTAAGATAAAGGGTGTTAACTGCCTGAGAAGTCAAATAATTGATTTAACCTAATGCCTAATACTTAACACCTGGAATATGATAAATCCATCTATTGACTTTTAATCAGGTCCTTCTTCAAAATTTCGCCTTTAAAAATAAAGACCTTTACGCCAATAAGTCCATATGATGTATTAGCCTCAATAAAACCGTAATCAATATCTGCTCTTAAGGTATGTAACGGCACACGGCCTTCTCTGTACCATTCGGTTCTGGCCATCTCGGCCCCGCCCAGACGCCCGGAACAGATAATTTTCACACCTTTGGCGCCAAACCTCATAGCCGATGAAACCGCGCGCTTCATGGCACGTCTAAATGCAACCCTTCTCTCAATCTGGAGAGCGACATTCTCGGCAAGAAGCTGGGCATCGATCTCCGGTTTTCTTACCTCCTGAATATCTATAAGGATTTCCTTCGGTATTCTATTTTGGCCAAGCATATTTTCAATACTTTTCTTAAGCAGGGCTATTTCAGATCCTTTTTTTCCAATAACAACGCCTGGTCGGGAGGTATAGATTCGGAGTTTTGCACGCTCGGATGACCTTTCGATTTCAATCCTGCTTATCCCTGCATGATAAAGCTTCTTTTTAATAAACTTTCTGATATTATAATCTTCCAGAATATAATTGGAGTAATTCTTTCCAGCATACCACTTTGATTCCCAGGTTTTAACGATCCCCAACCTCAGTCCTATCGGGTTTACTTTCTGGCCCAAGCTTTTACCTCCTCTTTTACGCTAACTCTTCAGCTAAAATAACAGTAATATGTGCGGTCCTTTTCAATATTCTTGTGCCTCTGCCACGTGCTCTTGCTTGAAAACGTTTCAAAGTGGAACCCTGATCTGCAATTATATTGCGAATAACGAGCGAATCTACATCAATATCCGGATTTTGATCGGCGTTTGCTACGGCGCTTCGGATAATTTTTCCAATTATATTCGCCGCCTTTTGCGGCATAAATTGAAGAATATCCAGACCAGCCTTAACCGGCTTTCCCTTGACGGCTTCAATCAACTTCCGAACCTTCTGTGAAGAAATGCGTACATATTTTAATACAGCTTTTACCTCTCTTACAGCCATTACCCTCTCTCCACGAACCTAAATCTATTAATAAAAATCAGACAATTTATTTTTTTAATTTTGATCTCTTATCTCCGGCATGACCATAAAAAAGCCGTGTTGGAGAAAACTCTCCCAGTTTATGCCCTACCATGTTCTCTGATATAAAAACAGGAATAAATTTTCTTCCATTATGAACTGCCAGAGTAATACTAACCATCTCCGGAATAATCGTCGAACGCCTTGACCATGTTTTAATAACTCTGGTGCTTCGAGTCTCCTGAGCTACCATTACCTTGTTTAATAATTTGGGGTCAACATACGGACCTTTTTTTAAAGAGCGTGGCATAATTTCTCCTGGCGTTTCAACCTGTTTTATTTACTTGAACGTTTTTTTACAATATATCGATTACTTTTCTTTTTATTACGAGTCTTATAACCCTTTGCAGGCATGCCCCATGGGCTACATGGATGCCGTCCTCCTGATGATCTCCCCTCACCGCCTCCCATTGGATGATCAACAGGATTCATAGCAACTCCCCGCACCTTTGGTCGTCTTCCAAGCCAACGATTGCGGCCTGCTTTGCCAAGAGAGATATTTTCATGAACAACATTGCCCAGTCGCCCTATAGTTGCTTTGCATTTCAAAAGAACCATCCGAACTTCGCCTGATGGAAGTTTTATCAGGGCATATTTATCTTCCTTTGCCATTAACTGCGCAAATGTTCCGGCACTTCTTACGATCTGGCCGCCTTTCCCCAAACGCAGTTCAATGTTATGAACATGAGTGCCGAGCGGAATATTTATCAATTGGAGAGTATTGCCTGGTTTAATATCAGCCTTTGGTCCAGACATAACAGTATCGCCGACTGAAAGATCGAGCGGCGCCAGAATATACCGTTTTTCACCATCTGCATAATGCAGAAGAGCAATCCTTGCGCTGCGGTTAGGATCATATTCTATTGTTGCCACCCTTGCAGGTATTTCCATCTTATCGCGTTTAAAGTCAATAATTCTGTAATGCCTGATGTGCCCGCCTCCGCGGTGTCTGCATGTAATACGTCCATTTGCATTACGCCCGCCTGAATGCTTGAGCGGCTTAAGCAGACTTTTTTCAGGTGTCGTAGTGGTAATCTCGTCAAATGTTGAATATACCTGCGCTCGTCGTCCAGGAGATGTTGGTTTTACTTTCTTAACCGCCATTATAAGCCTCACTTATCAAGTTGTCTAAGCCCCTTCAAAAAAATCAATACGTTCACCAGGCATCAATGTCACAATCGCCTTCTTCCAGTCCCTGCGTTTCCCAACAATCCGACCTTTTTTTTTGACTTTCCCTTTAACCTGCATTGTCCGGACATCGCTTACCTTGACATTGAATATTTTTTCAATTGCCCTTCTGATCTCAATCCTGTTCGCACTTCGACCCACCTCAAATGAGAACTGGTGAAAACTCTCTTTTTGAATATTGGTTTTTTCCGTATCTAAAGGACGTTTAACAATATCATACTGGATCATTCAAGCAGCCTCCTTTCAATAACCTTTATAGAGGCCTCATCCAGGATTAAATTCTTGTATTTGAGAATGTCATATACGTTCAACCCCTCGACTCTTAATACCTTCACACCAGGCACGTTCCTTGAGGAAAGTTCCAGATTCTCATTCTTTTTATCAGTTACAATCAATGCCTTTTTCACATTTAATCTGTTTAAAACCTCTATGAATTCCCTTGTTTTAATCTTCTCAAGCTCAAACCTGTCAAGTACTACCATGACATTCACCTGGAATTTACTGCTTAAAGCCATTTTAAGAGCAAGCTTTCTAACCTTTTTGGGAACACTGTAATAATATGATTTAGGGTCTGGACCGAAAATAACGCCTCCACCTCTAAGCAAGGGAGATGTGATATCTCCGCTACGCGCCTTTCCTGTGCCTTTCTGACGAAAAAGCTTCCTTCCACTGCCCTTAACGTCGCTACGACGTTTTACAGATGCTGATCCTGCACGCCTGCGTGCCAGCTGCATTGTCACAACTTCATGCAAAATACTTGCTTTCAAGGGCACGTTAAATATGCTGTCTGCAAGATCCATCTGCGAAACCTTTTCACCATTTATATTTTGAACATCAACAACAGCCATATCTCTCTTGTTTCCTCCTGCAGCCTTTCTGCTGCGAGACCTTTGCAAAACGCCCTTTATTTTACAAATTTCAGTTTCTTTATTGAAACTAATCCAGATCTAAAACCCGGCACAGCTCCCTTTACAAATATAAGATTCTGATCAGGCCTTATGTCAGCTATCTCCAAGTTCTTGATTGTATTTTGTTCATTTCCGTAGTGACCAGGCATTTTTCTCCCCTTAATAACCCTTGAAGGCCATGCACTATTTCCAATAGAACCGGTAACCCTGTGACTGTGACTTCCATGGGTTTCACCTCCACCATGGAATCCATGCCTCTTTATAACGCCCGAGAAACCTCTTCCTTTGGAATTGGCGGTAACATCAATCCGTTCGCCCACCTTAAACATATCCGGCCCCAATGTCTGGCCAGGTTTGTAATCTCCTGGATTATCCACAGAAAATTCACGAAGCACCTTAAAACAACCATCTCCACTTTTTTTGAGATGCCCTTTGATAGGCTTGTTTGTGCGAGATTTCTTTTTTTCGCCAAAACCCAATTGAATAGCATTGTATCCGTCAGTAGCAACCGTCTTAACCTGGGTTACAACACACGGGCCAACCCGCAATACCGTTACCGGGAAGTATTTGCCTTCAAGAGAAAAAAGGCCTGTCATTCCTAATTTTTTGCCTATTAATCCTTTACACATGGTTCCCGCTGTCACCTCTGCTATAATTTTATCTCCACATCAACTCCGGGAGAAAGATCCAGTTTCATTAAAGCATCCACTGTCTGCTGGGTTGGCTCAAGAATATCTAAAAGCCGTTTATGTGTTCTAATTTCAAACTGTTCTCGAGATTTCTTGTCTATATGGGGAGAACGCAACACACAATATTTGTTGATGCTTGTCGGTAGCGGGATAGGTCCAACTACCTTTGCTCCTGTTTTATTAGCAGTATCAACAATATCTAATGTCGACTGATCCAGAAGTTTATTGTCATATGCCTTGAGTCTAATTCTTATTTTTGAGCTCATCATCTATTTCTCTTTATTCAATTATTTCACTTACCACTCCGGCGCCGACAGTCCGACCGCCTTCCCTTATCGCAAACCTCAACTCCTTCTCCATAGCTATCGGCGTTATCAAATCAGCCGTAATGGTTACATTGTCTCCAGGCATAACCATCTC
>DATKWZ010000038.1 GCA_035529315.1 Anaerolineae bacterium | reverse complement strand
TCGAGCAGCAGAGCAACAATACAGATTATAAATAATGGGGATTCATTTATCTTATCCTTGCCATCTCTTTTTGAGCTTCGATTGCAATTGGGCTGTCCGGAGCAAGCTCGATAACCTTGCTGTAAGCGTCGAGCGCTTTTTTATATTCCCGTGACAATCTGTAAGCATCAGCAAGATCCAGATATAATTCCGCAAAACCCGGAAAAATTTTTACCGCTTTTTCAAAAGTCGCTATTGCATCTGAGATTTTACCCATTGCAATATATGTCCCGCCAAGACCGCTCAAAGCAATTGCAAACCTTGGTTCTATCTTGAGAGCGTCCTGATAATACTTTTCCGCAAGATCATACTGTTTTTTATTGTAATAGGCCCATCCCAGGTTTGAAAGGGGATAGTGGGGAGTGGCATAGGTAAGGTCTTCGGTGATCTCCTTAAAACAGGTAATAGCTCTGTCCCAGTCCTTTTTTGCAAGATAGGCTGTACCCATATTATTTTTTGCCGGCGTATAATCCGGTTTTATTGTAATTGCTTTCTTAAAGTGATCAATAGCGATGTCCGGTTTTCCTTTTGCCATGTAAGTCAGTCCCAGGTCATTTTGAAGACGCGGATCTTTGCTATAGAGTTTTTCGGCCTTAAGAAGCTCTCTTAGCGCTGTCGTATAATCTCTCTGCCCCATATATCCTTCGCCAAGATTTCTAAAAGCTTCTCCCCGGTTTTTTCTTAATTCCAGATTTGCAGCGCATGAGACAAGAAAAAATACCAGCAGGATAGATGCTGCCCGGATAAATCTATTTGTTTTCGTTTTCATATTTAAGATACCCCAAAATTATTAACTTTAGCGCACTTGTAACTTTGATGAACTCGTAAAAAGTCGAAAAATACCATATCCCGTCATTCCGGCGAAAGCCGGACACGTAGTGAAGCTAAAGCGCTATCCAGTCTTTTCAAGCAGTTGCAGACCATCTGGACTCCGGTTTTCACCGGAGTGACGACTTTTTGCGAGTTTATAATTATTCACTTTGTGTCTTTGTGCCTGGCTGAATCACCTTTATGCCTTTGTTTATTAAAAACTGAACTACATCATCATTCACAGGCGCTGTTGCGAGAAGTATTTTATTCTTATTTTTATTTGAAATCAGATAGCCTGGAATGATTAAAGAGGTATTATAGGTATCCGGCCTTTTTGCCGCCAGGAAGGTTGGGTATTTTGTATAAGAAGCCTCTAATGCATCAAGAATCTTTCTTATTACCTCATGTGCATTATCTTTATTATTTATCTGTATTATGCCAAGACCTGTCTTTTTTATAGAAAGAACCGCATCCCCATAAATATCTCCAAAATCAACGAGCAGCGACTTTCCATCCCTGGTTGATATGAGATTTGACAATGCCTTTATCTGGATCCCGGCATACGGGAATGTAATGGCGACATTTGGGGTATAATTATAACCCATTGCCGCCAGGAGATTATTGACAAAGGTTTTATGGTCTGAAAAGTCTATGGCAATAGCATCTTTCAAAGGTCTCGCATCTTCTGCTGTATTTTCCTTTTGCGCGCCTTTGGATTCGTGTTTTGTGCCTTTAGAATCTTTGGTAAAATCTTTGAGAAAATCCTTTATTATTATATTGTGTTGTTCCAGATAACGGACAATTGAGTCAGGGGTACGCTCATCCGGTTCATTGACAGGGGTAATACACAGGTGGCTTGCCTCTTCACCCGCAAAACACGGCTGCTCAATTATCCATTTCCCGCTAACATCCACCTTAAGGCCCTGATCAGAAAATGATATTTTATTTTTAAACGCCTCTTTTCCAAAGGACTCCATAACAGCATCAAACGCCTGCTCTGTTGAGGCTTTGTTTGCAATAGAAACAATTTTCACATTGCTCCATGATGATTTTATTGCATTTAGTTCAGGCGCATTTTTGTCTTTGTTAGCGGATGCGGCCAGCAGAATCTTTGTCTTATCTTTAAGCTCTATTAGAGGAAAACCGGAGAGATCGAGCTTATAATCGGCTTTTCCATGCCCCGGGAAAGAGTATATGCCTTTATTTAAAAGTTTTGCATCTAAAATTGAAGCAATTGCCTCAAAAGGAGGTTGAGCATTGTCCTGTTGATCCGTTGGAACAAAAGGTTCCGGAGCGCCGGAAGAGTCAAATAGAGATTTGTACCATGGTTGATTGCGAAGCGATGAATCAGGTATATATAGTTTCTGGCCTGGATAAATCCGATCCAGATCAACGACATCCGGGTTGATGAGCCTTAACAGCTTGATCGCCTCGTTGTATGGTTTTGTTCCGTATTTAGTATCATAGCCCCGCGCAATAAGCCTTGAGATAAACTCCCCTTCTTGCACAACATGTTCGGTTGAATAGGGTTTGATAATATCAGGCAGGTCGGAAATTGTTACAAATGGAATGGTAACGATTCCCGAAGATTGACCAGGAAGCGAATCCTTTTTTAATTTCTTTAAAGGGATAAGAATATGCTGACCCGGACGTATGTTGTCAACATCACGTATGCGTGGATTTAGACGTTTAAATATAGCCAGGAATTCCGGAAAATCCTTATAAGAGATTTCTCCTTTTTGCCTGAAGAGCTTAATGACCCAGTCACCCTTTTGAACAACATAAGGATCACATAATATATCTATGCCTTTATCATAGAGAACAGCATAACTTTTAGAGAGTAAAGCGCTGCCCGCGGAATAATGGGGAATGATGCAGATAAATATGATTAGCAACCATGTAATAAATAGTCTATGCAAATTTTTATGCCTTTGCTTATCTGTGTTTTAGATTCAACCTTGTTGCGATTTCTTCTGATACACGTTTGACAAATTGCTCAAAATCATCCCCTTTTATCGGTTTCCCAGGGGCCGGAACCTTTTTTAAATCCTTTGGATGTATTAAAACAGGAGAATTTATAAGATTTGGATCAGGAGTGATTTCATATTCCGCTGGAAATCTGTTTTCAAAATACATCTCCTGGAACCCGGAGAATTTCAGTGAATGAGCGGTTGAATCGACAACGGCAATATCATTGTTATTAACAATTCCCTGTTTTTTTGCTTCAACAAGACCGGCCAAAGATTCTCCCCCGTGGGTACAGGCAATATGCCCGTTGCGATTAGCCACAAGTTCCCAGTCAATTATGGCCTGTTCCGGGACCTCTGTAAAAAAAACATTCTTTTTGCCGGCCAGGCGGTTATAAAGATCTACGAGATATATTACCCTGGGCATTGAAACAGGATTTCCGATCATGGCTGCCTGGGCTACGCTGGGCTTTACGGTTACTGGAATAAATTTCCGCTTTTTCGCATCAGGCTCGAGATAATACCTGTAAACAGGGTTGGCATGTTTTGACTGAACCCCGATAATTTTCGGCAGGCTGTCTATTATGCCGGTTTCATAAAATTTCAGGAATCCGTTTATAACAGCGGTAATATTGCCTGCATTGCCGATCGGCAATACTATAACTTTGTCTTTCATATTATATTCGAAATTCTGAGCAATTTCGTATGAATATGATTCCTGCCCCAGTATCCTCCAGGCATTCTTGGAATTTAGAAGAGCTACATTATATTTTTCCGACATAGCTTCAACAACCTTCATGCAGTCGTCGAATACGCCCGGGATTTCGAATACAGAGGCTCCGCTTCCCAGAGGCTGGGAAAGCTGCTGGGGAGTTACCTTTTTGTGCGGAAGGAGTACCGCAGACTTGACATGAGGCTGAAGAAATGAGGCATACAGCGCGGCTGAAGCAGATGTATCCCCGGTGGAAGCACAGATTGCCAGCACATCGGAAATATGCCCTTTTTTGACAAGAAAATTGATATAGCTCAAAGCGCTCGCCATTCCCCTGTCTTTAAATGATGCGCTTGGGTTCTGACCGTCATTTTTAAAGAAGAACCTGACGCCGGCTTTTTCCTGCAAAAAAGAATTGGCTTCTATAACAGGAGTATGCCCCTCGCCAAGATAGATCACGCAGTCAAGAGGCATAACCGGACCGATAAATTCATGATACAGATAAATCCCTTTTAGAGCAGGGATCGTGAGCATTTTGCGATAATCGAAAATTTGGCGCCACAATTTTCCGGGTATTTTTTTTAACCGGTCAAATTGCAGATCATAGATAAGCAGAACCTGGCCGCAATCCGGGCATGTATAAAGCAGCTTCTCAATGCCGGATTCAAGGCCGCAGCCAAGACAGCGGTAAACAACATTCCCTTTTTGTTTAGGAATAATATAGGGCCTGATCTCTACTGGAAAATCTTCGATTTTCATTTTTCTATTTTTTCCATTCCACCCATATATGGCCTCAAGGCTTCTGGAATAATCACGGACCCGTCAGGCTGCTGATAATTTTCAAGTATGGCCGCGACTGTTCTTCCTACGGCAAGCCCTGATCCGTTTAATGTATGGACAAGTTCCGTCCCCTTTCTACCTTTTCTTCTGAACCTGATATTAGCCCGTCTTGCCTGAAAACTTTCGAAATTACTGCAGGATGAAATCTCCCGGTAAACACCCTGAGCAGGCATCCAAACCTCGATATCATACGTCTTTGCCGCTGAAAAGCCCATATCTCCGGTACACAGGCAAATAACCTGATAAGGAATGTTAAGACGTTTTAAGATGGTTTCAGCGTCATTTAAGAGTTTTTCGAGTTCATCATAAGAGTCTTCCGGCCTGGAAAATTTAACCAGCTCTACCTTGTTGAACTGATGCTGCCTTATTAAACCCCTTGTGTCTTTTCCATAAGAACCGGCTTCGCTGCGAAAACATGGAGTATATGCAGCATATAGAATAGGCAGCATGTTTTCATCTAAGATTTCATCCTGATGAATATTTGTAACCGGAACTTCGGCCGTGGGAATCAAGAAATAATCCCACCCCTCAAGTTTAAACAGGTCTTCCTTAAATTTCGGTAGTTGACCTGTGTTGGTCATGCTTTTTTGATTTACAATAAAGGGCGGCAGAACCTCTTTATAACCGTGTTCTACAGTGTGAATATCAAGCATAAAATTTATAAGAGCCCTTTCCATTCTTGCGCCTGCTCCGTAAGAGAGAGGAAAACGAGCCCCTGCGATCCTGGAAGCCCTCTCAAAATCGAGTATCCCTAAATTTTCTCCCAAAGTCCAGTGAGGAGCTGGTTTGAATTCAAACTCAGGGCATTTGCCGAATTGTCTGACTACCGGATTGTCGGAACTATCCTTTCCTACAGGCACTGACGGATGGGGGATATTCGGCAACCCCATAAGTATGTTATAAATATTTTCTTCATTTTCGGATAAAGGCTTATCTAATTCCTTTATTTTATTTGAAACATTACGCATCTCAGCAACCAGGTCATCTGTATTTTCACCTGCTTTCTTCATGTCTGCAACCTGCCCGGAAACCAGATTGCGGCGACATCTTAGTTCTTCGATCTCAAGCAGAATCGCCCTGCGAGTGGAATCATAATCTTTTAAAATTTCAATGTCGGCTGTTTCGCCTCGCATTAAAAGCGCTTTTTTTACCTGTGAAAAATTTTGTATTACAAACTTGATTTCAAGCATAAGGATAATTATGTTTATTAAAAATGTTTAGTGATATTTGATGGTTTATTGCATCCTGTTAATACAGCATATTTTTTTAAAATTATCATGCACGGATCATATAGTCAATGATTATTGAAGGTTGACTTTGTTGGTTAATATATGTATGATAATAAATTAGATTTTAAAAGACTATTTCAATGTCCGGAGAAATATATGGAAGATATTAAAGAAAAAAAACGTGAAATACGCGAAGATATAGCAGAAAAGCTGAAAGCATTTTCCGCCGGTGAATTAATCGAAAAAACCAGAGCAATAGAAGAACGGCTTTTTGGATTCGCCAACTTTCTTGAATCAAAGGTTATTTTGCTGTATATGCATACAAACGGTGAAGTTGTTACGAATGATATAATAAAAAGATGTTTTGAATCCAATAAGATAGTTGTGCTTCCTGTTTTTGATACTATGAAGCATGCAATGCAACTAATGAGGGTTGACAACCTTGATTCTGATTTAAAGCCTGGTCCAAGAGGAGTTCCGGAGCCTGACCCGGAGTGTTGTAAAATTGTGCCTGTTGACTTTATCGATATAGCAATAATTCCGGGGGTTGCTTTTGATGAAAAGGGTGGAAGGATAGGATTGGGCAAAGGCTATTATGACAGGCTTATTCCGACACTATCAATTACCACCAGAAAGGTTGCTCTTGCCCTTGAAAGCCAGATAATTCAGCAGGTGCCTGTTGAGCCCCATGACAAGCATGTAGATATCGTTATTACTGAAAAAAGGATAATCTATAAAATATAAGTTAGGGGTTCAAGAGTTTCTCCAGCTTTTGAAGGTTTGCAGTCTCTCCGACCGCAATGAGTGTATCCCCGGCCTTGATGATGCTCTCAAAGGAAGGGTTAAACAACATATCTCCGTCAAGCTTTTTTATTGCAATTATTATGAGGTTATAATTTTGCCTGATGCCTGAATCCTTTAACATGAGATTTATCAGCCTGGAGGAGGGGCTGACGGACATTTCCTCCATATGTATATCCTGCTGTTGATCATCAAAGGCTTGATCCAGAAAATTCGTTACAGCAGGGCGAAGTATTCTTTGAGACATACTTGCCGCCCCAATCTCATAGGGTGATTCCACCTTGTTTGCTCCGGCTGCCTTCAATTTCGCCTTTGATCCCTCAAGGTTTGCCCTTGCTGTT
The DNA here is from genome assembly GCA_035529315.1 of Anaerolineae bacterium. NCBI lineage: Bacteria > Bacillati > Chloroflexota > Anaerolineae > Anaerolineae bacterium. Next base: position 5,009 of record DATKWZ010000038.1, on the reverse strand, counting down.
ATATAAATATCCGGTTTGAGCTGTCTGGCTGTCAGAACAAGAAAGACATTCTCGGTGTCTGTACCCAGAACAGCGACCAGACTTTTTGCGTGTTTTATACCCGCATTGATAAGAATTGCTTCGTCAGAGGCGTTTCCCAATATATAGAGAACGCCATCTTCATCCATAACCCGACGTAATTCTTCGTTCTGTTCGACAACCACCACGGCTATGGATTTTTTTTGAATATTTCTGCAAAGAAGTCTTCCTATGCGCCCGTACCCGCAGACAATATAATGATTTTTTAACCGATCAATCTTTTTGTTCAATCTTCTCCTCCCTAATATAGCCATTATTTGTCCCTCAAGCATGAATCGTACTACGGCGCCCGCCACATATATAACAAATCCAATCCCGATAATAATTAAAAAAATGGTAAACACCTGTCCTGCTTTTCCAATTTTATGCACTTCACCATATCCCACAGAAGTAATTGTAATAACGGTCATGTATAGAGCATCAAATATATCCCAGCCCTCAATAATCATATAACCTGTTGTTCCAAAAACAACGATTAAGAGAGTCAAGAAAATAGAAGTTGTAAGATGTTTTGTGCTGTCCATAAAAAAGCCTTAAAGAGTTTGCAGCCGTTCAAAATTTTAAGGGTCCAAACGACTGACTGGTTTTATGTTTTGATCAACCACGCCCCAGCGTGGTTAACCGTGAACGATTATGTAGCATTTTACTTAAAAATCAAGGGTTTTTTTTGTTAAATGCTTGACCTGTGCATGCTGGTTTGATAGGAAATTTGTTATGAGAAAGGATTCCATTACATTTAAAAGCAAGCGCGAACAAATGGTCGTCAAGCAGCTTGAGTCGCGCGGGATAACAGACATAAATGTTCTTGCAGCCATGCGCAAAGTCCCAAGGCATCTGTTTGTAAGTGAGGCCTTAATGGATCAGGCGTATGTTGATTATCCGCTTCCCATCGGTGAGCAGCAAACAATTTCACAACCATATATCGTGGCAGAGATGACACAGGCTCTGCAACTCGGCAAGGATGACCGGGTGCTTGAAATCGGAACAGGATCAGGATATCAGGCCGCAATTTTAGCTGAAATTGCATTCAGGGTATATACCATTGAAAGAATAAATCCGCTTTTTATTAAAGCGCGCAAACTTTTTGACGAGCTTCATTATCACAACATAGTAGCCAGATATTCAGACGGCACTTTAGGGTGGAAAGACGAAAGTCCGTTTGATGCTATTATTGTCACAGCCGGCGCGCCGAAAATTCCTGAAAGCCTGGTAGAACAGTTGGCAATTGGCGGACGTATGGTAATACCGGTCGGAGACCAGTTTTCGCAGGAGTTGATCAAACTATATAAGGATGAGCAGGGTATTCGCAAAACATGTCTTGGTGGATGCAGGTTTGTAAAACTGCTTGGCGAACAAGGCTGGAGATACCAATAAATGCTTAGACGGCTTTATTCCTGGGTTCTCCGCTGGGCGGAGACAGCATATGGGACATGGGCATTATTTATTCTGGCTTTTTGTGAATCCTCTTTTTTCCCCGTACCCCCTGATATCCTTCTGATAGCCCTTGCCGTGGCAAGACCAAAAAGGTCGTTTTATTATGCGCTGATATGTTCGGCAGGTTCCGTACTTGGGGGATGTTTAGGCTATTTGATTGGATGGCGGTTTATGGTCGACATCGGGGAGAAGATTATAAGCCTTTATGGTTTAACTGAAAAGGTTGAATATATCCAGTCTCTTTACATGCGATATGACGCTCTGGCAATCGGGATCGCCGGCTTTACTCCTATTCCCTACAAGGTGTTTACTATTTCAGCCGGAGCTCTGAATATTGATTTCACCGTATTTGTGATTGCTTCGCTGGTTTCCCGTTCCATGCGTTTTTTCCTGGTTGGGTGGCTTATATATCGTTTTGGTTCCGGAATTCAGGATTTTATTGAGAAATATTTTAATACGCTGGCAGTTGCATTTACCGTTCTTCTTGTTGCCGGATTTGTGATTATCAAGTATTTTCTCTAACCGCATTTTGAGAACCCGCATGAGTGACAGATAAGACATCCCTCTTCATGAAGCAATATCCCGCCGCATTCAGGGCAGATATAATTCATTGTTTTTATCTCATTAAAATTTGAATTAGTTACCTTTATCAACACTTGAGCAATTGCATCAGGACAGGATAGAACCATTTTCCCGTTTTGCCATGCGGGTGAAGGACACCGTATGCCTATAAGCTGCTTGATGACGGCATCAATATTTACTCCTGATCGCAAAGCAAGGGATATCAGGCGACCCGCGGCTTCTATCTGAGATGACGCGCATCCGCCGGTCTTTCCCATCTGCGCAAAGACTTCGCACATTCCTTTTTCGTCGGAATTTATCGTAACATACAGTTTCCCGCACCCTGTGCTGATTCTTTCCGTAATACCGTGAGTGCGCATTGGTCTTGGCCTGGGAGCTATCTTCGCGGATTCCTTTTCTTCCCTGCCAAAACTTAAAACCTGATTGTCACGGCTTCCATATCTGTATATTGTTACACCTTTGCAACCGCTTCTGTAAGCAGAAAGATATACCTTTTTAATATCCTCAATTGTGGCGTCCGGAGGAAAATTGACTGTCTTGGAAACAGCATTATCCGAATATTTCTGGAATGCAGCTTGAATTGCAACATGCCATTTTGTTGAAATATCATGAGATGTTCTGAAAAGCCTTTTTATGTGATCAGGAACAAAGTCAAGCGACTGTATTGAACCTGTTTTTGCAAGTTCGCCAAAGAGCTCTTTATTGTAAAATCCTTCCTGCCTGGCGATTTTAATAAAAAAAGGATGTATTTCCGGAAGAAACTTTCCGTCAAGCACATGCCTTGCATATGCCACGGCAAAAATCGGTTCTATTCCGCTGGAAGTGTCGGCAATAATGCTGATAGTGCCTGTTGGAGCAATTGTAGTGGTAGTGGCATTTCGCATATGTGGAGTTGATGGCTTGTCAAAGACACTTTGCTTGTAATATGGAAAATTTCCGCGTTTTTCAGCAAGGGCGGCAGATGCTTTTTTGGATTCCTCAGAGATTATTGACATTATATTTTCCGCCTGGGCAACCGCCTTTTCGGAATCGTAAGGCAAACCCATTTTTATCAACATATCAGCAAAACCCATTACCCCCAGACCGATTTTCCTTGTTCCTTTGCTCATTTTTTCAATACGCGCGAGAGGATATTTGTTTGCGTCTATTACATTGTCAAGAAAATGGACCGCATCGTGAACAGTCCTTTTTAATCTGTTTAAATCAAGGGCTTTTTTGATTACCATTTTAGACAGATTAATAGAACCAAGGGTGCATGATTCATAGGGTAGAAGAGGTTGCTCGCCGCAAGGATTAGTGGCTTCAATGTCGCCAAGGTGTGGTGTCGGGTTATCCTGGTTTATGCGATCGATAAATATTACCCCAGGTTCTCCGGTTTGCCAGGCAGAAGCAACAATCATGTCAAATATTTTCTTTGCTGAAACCTGTTTAACAACCTCGTTGGTTCTGGGATTGATGAGATCGTAATCAGAATCTTTTTTAAGCGCATCCATAAATATTTTGGAGACGGCAACCGAGATATTGAAGTTGTTTAACATGTGCGGATCGTTTTTTGAATTTATGAAAACTTCGATATCAGGATGATCCACCCGCAAAATACCCATATTGGCTCCTCTGCGAGTACCTCCCTGTTTGACGGTTTCAGTGGCCACATCGAAAACAGACATAAATGAAATAGGACCGCTTGAAATGCCGGCGGTTGACAGGACCATATCCTTTTCAGGACGAACCCGCGAAAAAGAAAATCCTGTGCCTCCGCCGCTTTTATGTATCATTGCAGTATGTTTCAAGGTCTCAAAGATACTTTCCATTGAATCTTCGACAGGCAGAACAAAACAGGCGGCGAGTTGCCCAAGACGTCTGCCGGCATTCATAAGGGTAGGCGAGTTGGGTAAAAACCACTTATTGCTTAAAAGTTTTAGAAATTTTTGCCTGGTTTTATCAATATCGGCCTCAGGATCAAATATCTTGTCAACAGAAGCGATAGTTTCCGCCACCCTTGCAATCAAGTCTTCAGGCGTTTCGATTATTTTTCCATTGCGGTCCTTTTTCAGATACCGCTTTTCCAGCACAACCCTCGCGTTTTTTGAAAGATGTATAGACATTCTTGTTTCCCTAAATAAAACCAAACTTTTCTTTTAATTTCCGATTAACCACGGGCGGTACCATTCCTTCAATATCCCCGCCAAAACGGGCGGCCTCCTTTATTATTGATGAACTTGTAAAAATCCATCTCAGGCCGGTCATAAGGAAAACCGTCTGAACCTCCCGGTTTAGTTTGCGGTTCATCAGGGCAAGCTGAAACTCATATTCAAAATCGGATACAGCGCGCATCCCACGCAGTATGGCATTAGCTCCCCGCTTTTTTGCATAATCTACGAGAAGCCCGTCAAATTCATCTACTTCAATATTTGAAAACCCGCTCAAGCTTTCTTCAATCATCTTGACCCGTTCTTCAATAGTAAAAAGAAATTCCTTGGAAGAATTATGCAGTATAGCCACAATAATTTTATCAAAAACTTTAAGCCCCCTTTCGATAATATCAATATGACCGTTTGTAACCGGATCAAAAGAACCAGGATATACAGCTATTTTTTGCATTGATTTATATTCCTTGTGAAATAAAGGTGTTAATATTTATACAATATAAGTTAAAAATGAAACAAGGCTTTTCCCATATTTTCTTTGATCATGGAGTTCATACTCAGGAAAATCTAATGGGATCGGCTCTAAAAGGCTGTGCTCAATAATAAGATATGCCCCTTTTTTTACGGATACCGCTTTTATTAAGTTGTGCAGGGTCGGTCGGAGAAAACCCTTGTTATAAGGCGGATCAATAAAAACAAGATTAAAGGCAGGTCTGTCCGATTTGATACAATTTAAATTTTTTATTATATCCCATTTTATAATTTTAG
>DATKWZ010000037.1 GCA_035529315.1 Anaerolineae bacterium | reverse complement strand
TCATATCTCTTTCTCCTGTTGCAATAATTCCATATATGCCTTGATTAATTCTATTGTTTCATTTTCAGACGAAATCCGCTTTATTGATTCGCGGAATTTACTGCTAAAACGCAAGCCTTTGGCAAACCAGCCAAGACGGCTACGCATCATCCTGCACGCTGATTTTTCTCCAAAACATTGAACCAACATTTTGCAATATCTTATCATGGTCTCAAAGCGATGCGTAATATCTATGGGCAATACATCATCGCCCCTGGCAAGGGCCAGTACCTGAGAAAAAATCCATGGATTCCCGATTGCCGCTCTTCCAATCATAATGGCATTGCAGCCGGTAATCCTTTGCATTTTTATAGCATCTTGTGGTGTAATAATATCTCCATTTCCAATAACAGGTATGGTGACCGCACTTTTTATCGCTGTAATTATTGACCAGTCTGCCTCGCCTCTGAATCCCTGGGAGGCTGTGCGCGGATGCACGGCAATTGCGTCCACACCGCACTCCTGAGCTATTTTTGACAGAATTAAGGCCTGTGTGCCCGACCTATCCCATCCTGTTCTGATTTTTATTGTAAGCGGGATATTGGCGGCTTTTCTGACAGCCGTGATAATGGCCTCGGCGTTGTCAAGCCTTTGCATCAGTGCAACGCCGGAGCCTGTTTTAACCACCTTTTTTACCGAGCAGCCAAAGTTGATGTCAATCAAATCCGCTCCCGAGGATTCAACTATCTGGGCTGCTTCAGCCATTACAGCGGGATCTGAACCAAATATCTGAACAGACAGAGGCTTTTCCTGGGGCAGGCTTTTGAGCATTTGTTTTGTTTTTTTTGATTCATAGACAAGTCCGTTAGCGCTTATCATTTCGGTGCAGACAAGCGCGCAGCCCGCTTCTTTGGCGAGAATCCTGAAAGGCAGGTTGGTAATTCCTGCAAGAGGGGCTAATATTGTAATATTGTCAAGAGTAAGGGGGCCTATTTTCATTTGATTATTTTATGGAATGTAATATTTTTTAAAAATATAGGTCACTAAAATTATGAAATAGAGCATGGATTAGCATAACAGAAAAGACAGTTATGATAACATGGATGAAGATCGTACGAGCCAATATCAACGGAAGTCATACATCCGCATCCATTCTTTATCCTTTGGCCTGTATCCTTTTTGAGGGAAAGAGTGCCGCCGTATATTCCAATTAGAAGATCATTTGGTATGCATGAACTTTTTTTTATACCTGAGGTCGTGGGAAGAATATCTATCAGATCTTTTTCACAGCAGGCATATACTTCAATCTTTTCCGCAGTTAGCTCCTCTTCCATTCTTATAATTACATTTTTTTTCTTGTCAATTGGCGGATCTATAAATGAAAAACCTGGAATTAATGCGGTTCTTTTGCGAATTTTACGGTAATCATCCATAAAACTGGTAATACATCTTCTGATACCGTATTTGGAAGCCCTGCGTGCAATTTTAAGCAAATCATGCAGATTGTCTTTTATGCCCCCATTGTTTGTCTTGTAAAAACATATTGGATCAAACCTCCAGCTTATACATCTTGAGCCAAAATTACCGCAGAGATATTCAAGCTGCTTTAAGCGTTCCTTTAAAGGGGGCACATTAGGCTCAAGCATGGGCGAATCTGAATTAATCGTAAAATTAAAAAATAGATTAAATCCCATTTCTATAAGCTTTTCACCGAATTTGCCCTTTATAAAGGGCCCAAAGTTTTTTGACCAGAACACAATGGTGTGAACCATGTCTGGTGTTGCAGGAACTACTGATACATGCTTGTTGTATGGATTTATAATTTTAAAGAATTTGTGTTGGATCTGATCCATAAACCAGCGCATGTAGAAGGCTGGAATGTCTGTTCTGCGGGAAGCGGAAATCACTATTTTATTCATACCTTGTTTCGATTTTTCAGTAATATTAACTTCCCCTTTTTTGAGCCTTTGGATTTTTCTTCATGCACATCAGGTTTTTCAGCAATTTCCGGGCATTCTATCAGCTCCAAACGTACTTTTCTTCCATCCATTGTAAATTCTTCACCATTAATATATGAATCTCTTAAAATCCATGTGACAGGCTGAAGGGGTATCTGGAGAATAAGAAGGTTTACATGATACCAGTTTGGTCTTATATCCGGTAATATTTCCTCTATTCTTGCAAAGGTAAGCGGTGTGCCTTCCGAATATATAAGCACAATATCTCTTTCAGTTGCCATTTTAATTGTTTATCCTTAATATTTTTTTACCACGAAGGATACGAAGGACGTGAAGATAAAGAAAAATTCTTCATGGTCTTCGTGGTGATTAATAATAAAATCGCCTATGTTAATGACATTGAGGTGTTAAGTGTTAGGTTTCGTAAAAAGTGGTTTTTTGACTTTTTACGAATTTATCAATATATTATATGAAATTATTTCTTTTTTATTCAAAATATACTCTTAAAGCAAGGATTTTTATATTATGATGGTACTCGGTTTACAGGGAAGCCCACGGGAAAAAGGGAACACAGCCTTTCTGCTGTCTTTGTTTATGCGCGAAGCAAAAAAACTTGGCGCTCAGACACATGTTATTGAAGTTGACAAAAAAAACATTATACCTTGCAGAGAATATAATGTGTGTTCAAAAAAGGGATTTTGTCCTATTGATGACGACATGAAGAATGAAATATATCCGCTGCTGCGTAAAGCGGACGTTATTGTAGCTGCTACCCCGATATTTTTTTATCATACCACTGCTCAGCTTAAGGCGCTCATCGACAGATGCCAGGTGTTTTGGGCAAGAAAATATTTGCTGAAACTGAATGATCTGGACACAAAATCCAGGCGCGGATTTTTGCTCGCACTTGGAGCTTCAAAGGGGGAAAATCTGTTTGACGGAGTACACCTGACCGCAAAATATTTTTTTGATGCTGTTGGAGCCGACTATTATGGAAGTCTTACATACAGGCGGATAGAGAATCCAGGAGATATGGAAAAACATCCAACAGTCCTCAAAGATGTAAAAAAGGCTGTCAGCGCTCTGTTGCAAGATTGAACAGTATTTTATATATAGTCGAGTAGTTGGATCAGATCGGTTATTACAAGATCTGGAGATAAGGTTTTACATTCCCCAACATCTTTTCTGAGCCTTAAAGATCTTGTATCTCCTGCAAAAAGGGCTGTGTTAAATCCTGTTTTTTTTGCAGGGTAAATGTCGTTTAGCATATCATTGCCTATGTAAAGGGCTGAGTCGGCGGGAACATTTAAGCGTTTAAGCCTTTCAAGCGCTGATTGAAACATAAATGGCGATGGTTTTGCGTGCCCTGATTTATATGAAAACAGGGTTAGATCAGGATGAAATCCGAGTTTTTCCAAGTTTGAATCCAGGAGCCACTTGAATAGAAAGGGTGTATAGAACTGAGCATTAGAAATAATACCGAGCAGTACTTGTGATTTTTTGCATGCGGAAAGCATCTCTCTAAGATTCGGCATCGGATATACAGGATTTACGATTATTTCAAATATAGCCGCAAATTTTCTGACTGTGACCGGGTCATTATTTTTTAGAATGCTCATCCATATGCGGTCTATCTCGACTTCCGGGAAGTCAATTCCCTGTTTTTTCAGTTTGTCGTGTTTTTTTTCAATAGCTGAGAAAAGATCATTCAAAACAGCTTCAGGGGTTTTTCTTATTTTGAATTCAATCAGCAATTGTTTAAGCTCGTATGTTTTCATGTATGCTTTCGGGGACTTTTTCTTTGCGATGCCGATGTCGCCGGATCCGCTGATAAATAGTGTGCCGTAAATATCAAAAATCATGCATTTGATCTTTTTTTTTAAGTTTCCGCTCCGGCAAAGTGTGGTTGGAACAGGAGAAAGTGGGGTTATATATTGTGATATAAGCTCGTTATTGAACATAATCGCCCCATTTAAGAAGGCTGAAATTTTGCAGATTCAAAAATTCTGAAAGGAGAATCTTTTTATCTATCCTATGTGTAACAGGATTTTTGCATACATTTGAGTAAATCTCAAAAAGCGTTTTCTTATATATTGTATTATTATAATTACTGAGCACAGCTTTCATATTATTTTGTATCAAGTTTTCTTGATCTTTTATTTCTTCGATATGTGAAAGATACGGATTAAGGGAGCGCAGCCTGTTTGCATTCTTTTTATCCGAGAGCACACAGGAGATTATCTGCTTTTGAAATGATTCGTCCAGTAACCCAAAATCAATATTATTATTTTTTGTTATTGCAGAGAAACCCTTTTCAATATTTTTGTTGTCAATTTTGTAATTAAACAAGGAGCAGGCCCTTAAAACAGATGCTCTCCATATTTCGTAAAGGTCTTTTTTGTTAAGCCATTTTAGAGGAACAAGGAGTTTTGTATAAAGATGATCGAGATTAATCCCGTTTTGTTCAAAATCATAACATATATCCGGAAGCTTTCTTCCGCAAAGTGTTTTTTGGGCTGTCCATGGTTCAAGAAATAAAAAACCGAACCCTTCTGTTATGCTTGTTGTAATAAGAAATCTTGCAGAAAGCACAAGCTGTTTAAAGTCATATTTTAATCCAGCCTCAAACAGTATATCGAGGCTGTTTTCTTCCGCAAATCTTTTCCATCCATTATGACTTATAATATCAATCCGGCTGTTTGGCGGTTGAGTTATGAAAAGAGCCTCATGATTTTCGAAAAACAAGGATAAAAGAATCGCTTCGCCGATATTTTTCCTTCTGATGGCGCGAATCGGATATAGAACAAAGTTTTCTGTTTTTGCAGCTTTTTTTTTAAACTCGAAAGGTTTTATTGTGTTGAAGATCTTATGCAGACCTTTCTTTTTCAAACCTGCCTTAAGCAGGATATCGTAATCGCGGGAATTTATTACCCCGTAATGGCAGTCGGGCACATACTCATCCTCATCAAAGTATGATAATGGACGGCCGTCTTCCGCAAAATCATGGATCTGCAAAAAAAGCCTGATCCCTCTTTTTTGCAGCTCATGTAAAATTTTTAAAAAAGTTTTATTTTTGGCAAGCAAGGGATTATGAATATGCAGAATATCACATCCTTCTTTCCATTTTGAATGGATTGCCTCGCTTATTGATTCCGCGACCTTTTTTGGATTAAATGTTTTTTGGGATGACCCGCTGTAATAAGCAAGCCCGGGGATATGTTTTATATCGGCAGGGAAGGGGGAATCAGGAGGTTCTCCCGTGAGAACAAGAACATCACAGTCGTTTTTTACAGCTTCAATCTGTTGCCTTAATACAGTTGTTACCCCGCCGGTTTTAAGATGATAATGAGCAAAGGCTATCTTCATTTTATAAGGCCGTCATTGCGGGTATATTATCCTTATGCTTTTACGTAATCGTTATTGTTTTATTTTCTTTAAAAGAGGCATAGATGTCTCTCAACCGTTTCCTTTGTTCTTCGACGCATGGAGGAATCGAAGCCAGGTTTTCTCCGTGATATGGTTTCATTTTAGCGATATCAAGGCAGATATCCATTCCCTTTTCAAGATTGCTTTTAAAACTAAGAATCTCTTTTATTTCAATATGGGTGCATGTGCTGTTGTCTATCAGTTTTTTAAAATAATCCACATACATTACTATTTCAGCGGCAAACATGTGAGGGCGCTTTGACGGAACCAGTGATGGGCCTCTTCCGTAAATATGGTCTACCATCTCATTAAGCGAGTATAACCTGTTGTACCATGCTATATTGGGCCCCGGACATATTGACTGAGGCGCATTTTTTTCACCGGCTATTCCTAAAGCAATAAGTGCTCCATTCCCCAGATGATCGCAGAGACATGTTTTTTCAACAACTTTCCGGCTTAGCTCTTCCTTTTCCTTGTCGGAAATATCCATATTTCTTATCTCTTCCAGCTTTATTTTTTGATATTGTCTGGAGGCAAGGCAAATAGGCTTTTGAGTAAACTCGATATTGGATACAAGAAAACCCTTGGTGCACATGGAGCCTGGTGTGCCCTTTGCGATCATTTTATTTGTGTAGATTTCAGACCCGCTTTTGCGTATATTATTAAAGGGGATTCCAATGGGTGAGACGTCGCTCAGGTAGAGGTCCTTTTCACCGGCATGTTTTAGAAGTTCCTGGGTAGAGGTATCCACGCATGTGGCTTCAGGAACCAGCAAAAAAGGGCTGGCCCAGCCTGTAAGATCCATCCCAAAATATTTTCTTAGCCTGAGGTTTTCTCCGTGAGTGCCGATTCCGCCCTGCACGGTAATAAGTGGCCTGGCGCTTAAAGCCTTTTCAGGATATTCCCACTCCATTTTTTTGTAATATTTGTTTATTAGAGGCTGAAATTTTGCCATAAGGTCATCGCGTTTTTCTTTGAATTCCTTTAAAAGATCGGGAAGTAAAATTCCGTTTGAAGCAAAAGCATGGCCTCCGCAATTAAGACCTGATTCAATTCGGAATTCATATACTTCCAACCCTTTTTTTGCCAAAAACTTGCCCTGTATAAGGGCTGAGCGGAAGTCGCTGACCTTTAGAATTATCTTTTTTTTGATTTTTCCTGTTTTATCCCTGTAAAAGTCTTTGAAACAGGTTATATAGTCGAACAGTCTTTGATTGATGCCTGCAGAAAACACAATGGCTGACTCAAGGCTGCTGTTGGCATATCCTCTAAGCGCTGCTTTGGCATCGCTGAATTCATCAATAATGGTCAGGATGTTATCATAATAAGCCCTGTCAAGTTTTACCATAATGTTGACGTCGATAGAGCCCGGCAGCATTCTATTTGTCAAATCTTTTGCCAAAAAATCTTTTTTAAGTCCTTCCTTCATTTTTAGAAGTTTGTTATATTCGGTTTTTAGCCGGGATTTATCAGGCAGAAGCTCAAAGTATTTTGTTTTATCGTTTTTTTTAAAAAAAGGCTGTTTTTTTATATTCTCCATTTTAATCTGAACTATCTTGCCGACTGTTTCAAGATAGGCTGTAATCCGTTTTGCTCTGCCATCCTTTGCATTCTTAAGAATCCTGTGATACTGCATTGAATACATGTTGCAGTAATATTTTCTGATTTTTTCAAGTAAAATATCATCTACAAGAGAAATTACAGAGGTAATGCCAAGCGGGGCAACACGGATAGGGGTGTCCACCGAGTGTCCTGTGCCCATAACAGGAATATGAAATGTATGATAATAATTTTGCATATTTTATATACTTAATAAAAAAGTTAAATAACTCACAGCATTTTTTTTGCTTTTACGAAAATTTTTTATATATAACATTTTATCAGAAGTCAATATCGGATATTTTGAGACTTTTTGAGCCCGCGACTTTTCTGCTTGATTTGATCGGCAATGATGATATGTAAATTATTATGATTCGAAAAGCGAAAATAAATGATATAAAAGCTATCCACCGGCTTCTTAATGAATATGGAAGAAAAGGAGAACTTATTCCCCGGCCTTTAACTGAACTTTATGATCATCTCAGAGATTTTTCGGTATGCGTGGATGATAAGGGGAAAAAAGTTATGGGTTGCTGTGCTTTGCAATTTTGCTGGGAGGACTTGGCGGAAATACGATCATTAGCAGTTCAGCCTGAACACACCGGTAAAAATATCGGCTCAATGCTTACTGAAGCAGCCCTTTCCGAGGCAAAATCATATAATATGAAAAAGGTGTTTACTCTTACCTACCAGCCTGAATTTTTTAAGAGATACGGTTTTGTGGAAATAGACAGATCAAAACTTCCGCTTAAAATCTGGGGGGACTGCCTGCTGTGCATCAAGTTCCCGGATTGCGATGAAATAGCAATGATGAAGGATATAGATTAACCCTGTCACTTGCTATTTCAGATGTCATTTCGAGGAGCGAGGCTACGAGAAATCTTGTTATAAAACAAATAGTTAAAAATTTCTCCCTTTGGTCGAAACAACAAGTGCCGTTGTAGAGTTACTTATGAATAGATAATATTTAACGATAGCGGAGGATACTTCCACACACTGGGTTTTGGAAGTATATGCTGTCCTCCGACCGTCAGCATATAAAAATCAGGGACAAGTTCTCTCAGTTTGCCGTCATCAGGCGGTTTGGCATGATCTGTAAATGAATAGGTGGCCTGGAAAATAAATACGCCATCTTTTCTGTTTCGGAAAATCATATAATTCTTCTTGAAAGTCTGCAGCGCAAGATTATTATCTGCTGCTATCTGTTTCATTTCCTCCTCTGTGAGCTTCATTAGAACCGATTTAGATGTTCCCCTTTCAGAAATGCGTATAAGAGCTCTTGATTCACTGCTTCCTGCGTACACGGTTGAAATACATGGGAGCTTTTTCAAATACTGGGATGCTACAATAGCTGCCGTTCTTCTTCCTCCGGACATTACAGGGAGCCCGTAATGTTCGAAAAATTTTTTCTGTATATCTTCAGCGTATTTATCCCCTTTTTCATACAGGTCCTTTGATATATATCGAAGATTTTGTGCAAGATCTTCTGCTGCTTCAGCAATAGGCCAGTCTATTTTAACATGAAAGTGGGAAAGATCATACCGGTCTCTGGCCTTTCTAGCCATATTCCTTTGGATAAGAAGGGCATAATCAACCGGAAGAAGAACCCTTAAAAAATTAAAAAAATGGACAGACTCAAAGTGTTTTTGATTCCGGTCAAACTTTTCTGAAAGAGGAAGGGTCTTGGAGAGAAGTAAATTAGCCTTTGTAGTTTTGTTAACGTCAAGGAATCTAATATATTTCTTGTGGCTTGCAGGTATTGCATCCTCAATAAAGATTATAAGAAAGGTATTCTGGCCTTCGTATTCAACGGCCGGGATGCGAGCGCGTGGTTTGAGCTCCCGTTTTTCAACAAAGGGATAAGGGAGTTTTTTGTTGGTAAAATTTGTATAGGAATCTATTAGAGCATACTGGATCATGAATTGATCAAGCTCATCTCTCAAAAGCTCGTAATATGAGCGCCTTAATTTGTTTGCCTGGCTAAGTTCCTCCCTTACGCTCCAGCATGCAATTTTTTTCCCCACTGTGCTAATCAACCTTCAAACTCCATTGTATATTTATCGTTGGCAACCATTATCGTGCTTAGTTTGCTTTGCTCACAAATTGGTCGAGTAGTTCAATGCCCCTTACAACTCGATGATTCGACTAAAGTCACAGGAGTTTCAATAAGTTGCAGAAACCTCTAACATATATAATTATCATTATCTATTTCAACCGTCAACAGCCGATTATTTATTGTTAAACTTTTCCATCCACTGATAAAGAGTTTTTCTGTGCCTGTATGCAAAGAGGGTAATAACAACGCTTAAGCCAAGGACAAGGGCGGACAGCTTGTAATTCTGCTCGTAAATTGATGATCCCTGAAGGCTTAGCATAAATGTTCCAGGCATGCGTCCTATGCAGGCAATAATAATGAAAATCCTGGCAGGGATAGAACTTAAACCAAGGAAAAAACAAAAATAGTCTTTTGGAAAGCCTGGAAGAACAAATAAAAGAAAAGAAACAAAAATTCCCTGATGTTTAAAAACAGTATCGAATCTTTTTAAATAAGCGCTTGGGATAAGCTTCCTGATATAATGTTTTCCGAGAAAGCGGCCGACAACAAAGTTGATCAACGATCCCACAGTCAAAGCCAAACTGGAATACAAGAAACCTTTGGTTGCTCCGAACAGATAGCCTCCGATAAAGCCTGTAGCTTCGCCCGGGAGAGGAGCAAAGAGAACCTGAAGGGCCTGAATTATCATAAAAACCACAGGCGCTGCCATGCCGAATGATGTGATGAATGTTTTGGCCTTTTCTCTGTCAATAAAAAGATTATAGCACTGCGCAACACCTTCCCATAATTGCATTCTGTAGAAATAACCCGGCAATGCAAGGGATAATAAAATTATAAGTATTAAAACAATATGTTTACCGGAAAGAGATTTTAGGGCCATTAGAGTTAGAATGTTTACCTTTGCAATCAGTAACTATTCAGCCACTAAGACCCTAAGATTATAATATAATTATCTTAAAATTTATCAATCATATCTATTCTTAGTGTCTTGGCGGCTACTTGAACAGTTTCTGCAATTATTACTTGTATGTTTTTTCAGCATTTTCCAGGGCGGCTATTGCAGGCAATGTCTTTCCCTCTAACATGGTGAGAAATGCCCCCCCACCTGTTGAAATATATGTTATCATATCAGTAGCGCCTTCTTTATGGATAGCGACATCTGTATCGCCTCCGCCCACAACAGTGAGGGCGTAGCAGTTAGCTACATTGTGGACCATGGCAATTGTGCCTCTGCTGAAAGAGTCGATTTCAAACACACCCATGGGGCCGTTCCAAATTACTGTTTTTGCGTTATGAAGAACTTCGGAAAAGAGCAAAGAGCTGGCAGGGCCTATATCCATAATCATCCAGTTTTCAGGGATCTCCTGCAAAGGAACTATCTTTGTTTGAGCTTCTGGGTCAAGGCGTCTTGCAACTACGGCATCAATCGGAAGATAGAACTTGATTTTGCGCTTAGCGGCTTTTTCCATTATCAATCCGGCTGTTTCTACAAGATCTTCTTCGATTTTTGATTTCCCAATATCATAGCCTTTGCTTTTCAAAAAGGTGTTTGCCATGGCTCCGCCGATTATGAACTTATCAACGTGCTCCAGCATGTTATCTAATGCCATAAGCTTGTCGGATACTTTTGCGCCGCCGATGATTGCGACAAGAGGGCGTTGAGGACTGGCCATTATCTTTGAAAAATAACCGATTTCTTTTTGAAGCAGAAAGCCGGCAACTGAGACAGGCGCATATTTTGTAATAGCTACGACAGAAGCGTTGACACGGTGTGATACTGCAAAAGCATTATTTACATATACATCGCAAAGCGATGCAAGCTCTTTGGCAAACTCGTCGTTATTTTCCTGTTCTTCTTGATGAAATCGTAAGTTTTCGAGAAGAACAATGTCGCCTGCTTTCATAGCTGATATAAGCGATTTTACATCAGGACCTATACAATCGTTTGCCATCTTCACATCTTTTTCAAGCAGTCTGCCCAACCGTTTGGCTATTGGTTTAAGGCTTAGTTCATGCGATTTCTTTCCTTTTGGTCTGCCCATGTGTGAAGCTATAATCAGCTTTGCCTGATTGTCCAGGGCATATCTTAAGGTAGGAAGAACAGCCCGAATCCTGGTGTCATCCATAATATTCTGCTGGCTATCTATGGGAACATTAAAATCGACCCTGATAAAAACCCTCTTATTTATAATATCTATTTCTTTAATTGATTTCATTGTTTACTCCTGGTTCTGAATGATTTTAAATTTTGAATTAAAAACTCATAATTCAAAATTTAAAAATAGAGCAAAGCGATTCATCAGCTTTAGCTCACCTCAAACTTTTCCTGTTTTTGTGCTTTGTTCCTTTATCTTGCGGCTTAACACCTTTTTTTGGGACCATCTATCCAGAAAACCTATCATGCCCGACTCATATGCCCTGTCTACGAACTCTTCACGGACCTTGAGTCCCCCCAGTTCCTTCAAGGCCGACCTCAGGCATTCTGTTTTATGGGGACACTCAAAACAAGCCTCTGGGGTGGTTCTCAGGCCATCATCTGTTTTTGGAAAAACAATGTCAATAATTCCAAAACAGGATGGACATTTCTTCTTTTTATCTTTCATTTTCCTTTATTTATTTTCTCAAACTCACGATTCATTCCGGCAATATGTCCTTGGTCCGCAAAGCTGAAATAGTTGTTGTTTCCTATTACCAAATGTTCATGAACGGTTATCCCCATTGTTTTACATGCAAAAACAAGTTGCTTGGTTATGGAGATGTCTTCGGCGGATGGTTCTGGATCCCCGGAAGGATGGTTATGGGCAAAAATAAGCGCTGCAGCGTGCTGATTCAGGGCTGCCTGGACAACCTCCCTTGGGTAAACAGAACTGGCTGTTAATGTGCCTTGAAAGAGTGTTTCGATTGCAACAACATTGTTTTTTGCATCTAAAAAAATTACCTTAAAATTCTCCCTGCTTTTCCCCTTCATGCTGTGGTATAGATATTCAAATAATTCTTTTGAGTTATTAAGAGGTTTTTTTTCTATTAATTTCTTTTTCAGATACCTGTCGGCAACAGCCTTTATCAGTTTTAACCCGATTAAATTTTTAGGGCCTATGCCATCAATCATGCAAAGCTCTGCAGTAGATGCCTCAAGTACTTTCTGGAGAGTCTTAAATCTTTTTAAAGCGGCTTTAGCGGTTTCTTTGCAGTCCTTTTGCGGAGTGGCAAGGGTTAGAAGAAGTTCAATCACCTCATAGTCATGAAACCCTGACAGGCCTGAAGCAAGAAATTTGTCCCGCAACCTTTGCCTGTGTCCCGTTCCTTTATGAGAGTCAGTAGTTGGCATCTGGTTAAATACCGGTCAATTTTTTATATCTATAATTCATCAAACTCATGCTTAAGATCACGAGCCATCAGCCTGTCCAGCGCCCCTTTGGGAGAGGCATCATCATAAAGTATATGGTAGATCTCGTGAGAAATCGGCATTTCAACGCCGATCTTGCGAGACAGGTTGTAAACAGATTTAGCTGTTTTAATTCCTTCGGCAACCATGCGCATTTCAGACAGGATATCCTGCAACTTCTTTCCCTGGCCTAACTGTTTACCGACGGTATAATTGCGGCTTAACGTGCCGGTACAGGTCAGGATCAGGTCTCCAACACCGGCCAGGCCGGTGAATGTGCGTGGGTTTGCCCCAAGCTTTAAGCCGAGGCGCCTGATTTCCGTAAGACCTCTGGTAATAAGGGCGGCCCTGGTATTCAGACCAAAACCGAGCCCATCGATCATTCCTGAGGCAATGGCAATTACATTCTTGACGGAACCGCCTAATTCCACTCCTATAATATCATTGTTTGTGTATACTCTAAAAAGAGCTGTGGCAAAGACATGTTGCACAAAGGAGGCTATCTTTTTGTCCTTTGATGCTACAGCGACTAAGGTCGGAACGTTTGAAGCAACTTCACGGGCAAAGCTGGGGCCGGAAAGGGCTGCAATATGCTTCTCAGGAATTTTCGGAAGTGTTTCTTTAAGCACGCCGGACATGGTTAAATGGGTTTTGTTCTCAATCCCTTTTGAGGCGGAAACTATAATAGTATCCTTTGAAACATATTCGGCAATTTTATGTGATGTTTCCCTCATAAAGTGAGACGGCACAACAATAACTACCAGGTCTTTGCCCGATACAACACGAGATAGATTGTTTGACGGGCATATGTTTGAAGAAAGGGAAATACCGGGAAGAAACAGCCTGTTTTCTTTTAACTCCTTAATCTGCTTAATTACTTCAGCTTCAAATACCCACAGATCAATATTAAAACCTTTCCGGCCAAGAAGATCGGCCAAAGCCGTTCCCCAGCTTCCGCTTCCCACGACACCGATTTTTGTGGAATTTACATCTATATTATTCATTGAGTTGTATTACCCTTTCCTCTTCCTTTTCAGCAAGCCCGGCAGCTCCCACGACCTTTTCTCCGGGATTAATATCTATAAGCTTTACGCCCTGGGTATTGCGACTGATAATCGAAATCCCTTTTATAGGTATGCGTATAATCTTGCCGCTGTTAGTCATGAGCATAAGGTCGTCATCCTCTTCCACAAGAAGCATTGCAACTACGAGCCCATTCCGCTCACTTGTTTTAATAGTAATTACACCTTTGCCACCGCGTTTCTGAACAGGATATTCATCAATCGATGTTCTTTTTCCGTACCCGTTTTCTGTGGCGGTAAACAGGGTTTGGCCATGGCTCAAAACCTCCATGCCGACTATAGGGTCACCAGGAGCCAGCCTCAGTCCGCGTACACCACTTGCAACTCGGCCTGTTGAACGAACATCAGATTCGTGAAAACGTATTGATTTGCCCATGGCAGAACACAAGAACACATTCATTGTTCCATCTGTTATCCGTGTTCCGATCAACTCATCATCTGCGGCAAGTTTCAAGGCTATGATACCTCCTGCCCTGGGGCGGCTGTAAGCCATAAGATCGGTCTTTTTTACAAGCCCTTTTTTTGTGGCCTTAATAATATGATAACCTGGTTCAAATGACGGTACGTCAAGCACTGTTGCAAGCTTTTCATCCTTTGCGAAGTTAAGAAAATTAACGATTGCCTTGCCGCGGCTCAAACGACCTGCCTGAGGGATATCATATACTTTGCGCCAGTAAACCTTACCCAGATTTGTAAAAAAAAGAAATGTATGGTGAGTGGAGGCTACAAAGAGATGTTTGACGAAATCTTCATCTTTTATTCCCATGGCTGTCTTTCCTTTACCGCCCCGCCGCTGGCTTTGATAAAGGGTAATCGGATTCCGTTTTATATAACCGCTGCTGGATATGGTAACGACCATATCCTCTTCAACAATCATGTCCTCTATTGTAATCTCCTTTGTAGCTTCCAGTATTTCAGTGCGGCGAGGATCTCCGAATTCGTTTTGTATCTCGGAAAGCTCCTCTTTGATGATTTGTTCCACCATTTTTTCGCTGGCAAGTATTTCTTTGAATCTTGTGATATCTTGTAAAACGTTCTTGTATTCTTCTAATATTTTTTCGCGTTCAAGACCGGTAAGCCTTTGCAGGCGCATATCCAATATTGCCTGAGCCTGGATTGTGCTTAAGTTAAATTTTTGAATCAGACCTGCTTTTGCATCAACAGGGGATTTTGATTTTTTAATAAGGGAAATAACATCGTCAAGATTATCAAGGGCGATTTTCAAGCCTTCAAGTATATGCGCGCGCTCCTGTGCCTTTTTCAAGTCATAGGTGGTCCGCCGAATAATTATGTTTTTGCGGTGAAGAATAAAATATTTAAGGATCTCTTTTAAAGATAGAAGTTTTGGCTGATTGTTTACAATAGCAAGAAGTATAATGCCAAAGGTGTTTTCAATCTGTGTGTGCTTATAAAGCTGATTAATAACCACCCCCGGAACCTGATCTTTCTTAAGGCTGATAGCGATCCGCATTCCCTCTCTGTCGGATTCATCCCTTACATATCTTATCCCTTCTATTTGCTTGTGCCTTATCATTTCGGCAATCTTTTCAATAAGTCTGGCTTTGTTAACCTGATAAGGGAGTTCTGTAATTATTATGGTTTCACTTTGTGTTCTTTTGTCCTTTTCGATTTGAATTCTTGCTCTTACACGGATTATACCGCGTCCGGTTTTATACGCGTTAAATATACCGGTTGTTCCGTGAATAATGCCGCCTGTAGGGAAGTCGGGACCAGGCACCAGTTTTATAAGGTCCTGACATGAAATTGCATTATTGTCTATTATCGCATTTATTGCTGTAATTATTTCAGAAAGATTATGCGGCGGAATATTGGTTGCCATGCCGACCGCTATGCCGGAAGAACCATTGATCAAAAGATTGGGAATCTTAGCAGGAAGCACTGAAGGCTCATTCAATGATTCATCATAATTAGCGGTCCATTCAACTGTTTCTTTATCCAGATCATCCAGCATCTCATGCGCCAGGCGCATCATTCTGATCTCTGTGTATCTCATTGCAGCAGGAGAATCCCCGTCAACAGAGCCAAAATTTCCCTGGCCGTTTATAAGGGGATACCTTAAAGAAAAATCCTGCGCCATCCTCACAATCGTGTCATAGACAGCAGTATCGCCATGAGGATGGTATTTGCCGATAACATCTCCGACAATTCGGGCAGACTTTTTATAAGGTTTATTCCAGTCGTTTTTGAGCTCACGCATTGCAAACAGTACGCGTCGATGGACAGGTTTCAGGCCGTCACGCACATCCGGCAAAGCCCTTCCTATGATCACGCTCATGGCATAATCAAGATAAGATTTTTTCATTTCGTTTTCAATGCTGATTTCCGACATTTTTCCAGTATACATTATGTCAATTCCTTTGGCCCAAGCAGTTTCCGGTAGCTGGCATGATAAATATCGGTCAGGGTCAAAAATGCGGTTACAACAAGCGGGCCGTATATAATGCCAACAATTCCAAACAGCTTAAGGCCTCCGATTATGGAAAAGAATACAAGAAGTGTATGCATTTTAACGCGCTGGCCCACTATTTTTGGCTTGAAGATATATTCAATGGTGCCGGAAATGATTATATAAAAAATAACAAAGAAAATAGCTGCGCCGATCTGTCCTTTTAAAAAAAGATATATGGCCGCAGGTATAAATACAACTCCTATTCCTACTATAGGAAGAAATGCAAGCAGAGCCATTATCACACCCCACAGAAAAGGTGATTTTAAACCAAACAGCATAAAAACTGTTCCGCCCAGGATTCCCTGAATCAAACCACCAAGCCCGTTGCCGATCAGAATGGCTCCCGCCATATCCTTGAACTTTTGAATTAATTTTTCGTCCTGTTCTTTAGGGAGCGGGGAAAGGTCTGTAATAAAAGAAATCAGCCTGGCGCCGTCAATTAAAAGAAAATAGATAACAAGAAGCATGAGAAATATGTTTGCAAAAAACGCAAGTGTATTCGAGGCGATTGATCTGGCCTGCTCGTAAAGAAAAAGACCGATAATTTTACCAATTTCTGAGATAGTCTTGTTTAGAGCATCTCCAGTTATTTCAACATTGAAATTCTTAAGCAAAAGGTTTGCTTTTTCAAGAAGACCGCTGCTTGAAATAAGATTTTTTATATGGTCATTTAATAATGCACCTTTTGCGGTTACATAAAGATCATGTGCCTCTTTTGATAGTATGCCAATAAAAAATACTATTGGAATAAGCACGACAAAAAATATTAGAGCGCAGGTTAAAAATGAGGCAAAAGGGGGTGTTATTTTATCTTTTACTTTTATTAAATTAAAAACAGGGCTGAAAATTCCTGTCATAACAGAGGCAAGAATAATTATCGATATAAATGGCCATATAAGCCATGTGAGCATTGCAATTGAAAGAATAAAAAGGCTCAGAAAAAACCAAAAAATGATATTTCGAGAATTACCATCTCGCATAGTATCTCCAAGAACAAAATCAATAAGTACTAATAATTTACTGCTTGGAATAAAATTTCGATCCGGAAACGGCCCGTTCGGGCCTGTTTGGTGAAAAATAGCGCGCAGACAGATGCAACGCACAGGCAGACGCCGGCAGTAAGATTTTTATCCCTTGTCCCTGGCCTCAAAATCCGGGATTTTTCGAACACCCAGTTTTACTTGCTGATAATGCCGAAAGCTACGAATAAAAGAAGGATTTCATATATGAAAACAGGGGCATAATTCCCAAAAATAGCGTAAACAATACCTCCGCCAACAATCGCCGGTACAGCACAAAAAACTAAAATACCCAACTTCCTGCTGATGTCCATTTTTATAATCCTCCTGTAACCTTATTATATAAGACGATTTTGCTCACTTTCCAACTGTTGCTGAACTTGTAAAAAATCGGGTTCAGCGTCCGCCAAAGGGCTCTGCCGGATCGACCAGCAGATCGACGACAGGGAGAAATCTAATGTTTTCAGCATGCTACGACGGAAAGATTTTCCACTTTGCTCAAAACGCCCCCTTTATTACACTTAACATCTAAAAAATTTATTTATAACAATAACTGATAATTAAGTAAAGAAAAAAACAGATAAATTTGACACAAATCTTTAATGTTGATAAACTCGTAAAAAGTCTCGAAATCGTCATGCCGGACTTGATCCGGCATCCAGAATATGTCATTGTGAGCAAAGCGAAGCAATCTCGTATAAGATAAGTGCTTATATTTATTAGATTGCTTCGTCGTTGCGCTCCTCGCAATGACTTGGTGTATGACTTTTTACGAGTTCATCAAAGTTTCTTATAATAAATTATATTGCAGGTAATTATTTTGAATCAATTTCATATATTTGTAATCAGGGCCATACTCGGAGTTGTTTTTGCGGTTATTTTAACACGATTTTTTTATGCTCAAACCGATGTTTTCCATGTAGCCGGTCTTGCTGTTTTTCTGGTCGGGATAGCATATCTTCTGGATTATATACGAAGCAGAAAATCATAGAACTTAGTTCGGCTTCGCTTACAAGTGGTCGAGTGGTTCAAGAACCCTTACAACTCGACTATTTAACTACTCGACCAAAGTCACAGGAATTCCAATAGGTTGTAGAAATTTCGAGACGTTTATACAGACATGGCCTTCTGTTCGGAAGGAAAAAATGCATCCTGTTATTTCGCACCCTGGCCAAGTCATCAGCCTTTAAATCTCCGACCATTATACCCTCCCTGCTGCTTATCCTTTTCTTTATAATTTTGCCGCATGGACCGATTATCACCGACACGCCCGGGAAAGTAAGCCCTTTGCCGTTTTTACCTGTCTGGTTACATGCGATAATAAAAAGGCTGTTATCATAAGCTCTTGCAGGAAGATGCCGCATCCATGACATGAATTTTTTGTCCGGAGTTCCTCTTGGAGATGCATGTGGAATGAAGATTATTTCCGCTCCATTTATAGCCATATGTTCGGAAAGCCCGGGGAAATGCGCATCATAACAAAGCTGAATTCCAAATTTTACTCCTCTTGTCTCAAACAGCGGAATTTCGGTGCCCGGAGTAAAAAAAGGGGTTTCAGGGGGAGCTATATGCAGCTTTCGATATATACCTGAAACACCGTCAGGCGTAATAACCAGGTGGCTCGCAAATATCCGGCCTGTTACGTCTTTCTCAGCCATACCCGCAAGAATAACAATTTTTTCCTCTCCGGCTAAACGTAAAAGGTCTTGTGTTACCCTGCCTGAAACAGGCTCTGCTATCTCATTAATATCCTTATGTATACAGTACCCTGTAACATTCATTTCAGGGAAACAGATTATTTCAGCGCCTTTCCTCTTTGCTTCCTTTACCCACCTGGCCATGCGGTCAATATTATGCTCGGTTTTATTGACAGGCGAATTGAAAATAGCAACCGCAACCCTTATATCCTTCATTAATTAATTCTCACAACCTGCTATAGATCAAAGTGAGCCTTTATCTTAAAAACCTTTGTTGCAGGCAGATTGATAATGTCTGTTATTCCCGTTTTATCGGAGATCTTTTTAAGGTTTTTTTCTATTTCCTCCATGGATGGAGCAATAAAGGTAAACCATATATTATACCTGTTATCCCGTTTATAATTATGAGTTACTCCAGGATGGCTGTTTACTTCCTTAGCAAAGAATTCAATTTTACTTTTCGGCACCTTTGCTGCGCAGAGGGTGCTGACAAATCCTAATTTTTCAGGGACAAAGTTACCCCCTATTCGCCTGATAATCCTTTTTTTCTTCAACACGGCAAGTCGCTTTAAAACATCATCTTCGGAAAGACCCAGATCATTAGCCACGGTAAGATAGGGGCGGGGGGTTATCGGAAAGTCGGACTGTATCCTGTTTAGAATTTCTCTGTCTATATCATCCATTGAAGACATGATTATTTTTACCTTAATAAAAAAAGCCCCGCATAATATGCGGAGCTTTTTTACTTAAAAATATGTTAAACAGGCCATTGATTTCTTGACTTAGACGCATCCTGTAGGTTTTGGAAGACCGGCCATCTTACATGCTCCCTTGCCTGGTCCAGACGGATAAAGCTCATATATATGTTTCAGTTTGAATCCTGTAACCTTGGAAAGTATTCGAACCATTGGAGCAATTCCATTTTTTTCATAATATTCGCGAAGAACTGCAACAAGCTTTTTATGTTCCTCATTGAGCTCTTCAATGCCCTCTTCCTTTTTCACCCACTGTTCCCACTCAGGGCACCAATTTTTAAAATCATCAATAAATCCGTCCTCATCTACGGTAAAAGTTTTACCCATAAATTCAACTGTTGGCATTTAAAAATCCTCCTTTTTTAAAAAATATTATAGCGTTTCGCCTTTTAATTTCACATTAATTAATTTAAAAAATTATATATTATAGATTGATAAATGTCAATATTAAAAAAGGACTGTTTTGTAAAAAGTTTAATATGTCTCAATATTCCTTTGGCATACTGTTTAGCTGGGCTAGCGTAAAAACCGGTCCGTCTTTGCATATGAATTCTTTTCCAATATTGCACCTGCCGCAAATTCCAATGCCGCACTTCATTCGCATTTCAAGGGACATTATTATGTGATCATGGGCGTAGCCAAGCTTGTCTAATACCGGCTGGGTAAACTTAATCATGATCGGCGGGCCGCAAATAATTGCGTAGGTGTCTGCAGTGGCCGGAGGCGCTTTCTGCTCGGTGATTGTTGGTACAAATCCTACATTGTATTTCCAGTCCGGATCATCTGTGCTGTCCACGGTAATATGCATATTAATATCATCACGAGTTTCCCACTCAGCAAGTTCATCCCTGTAAAGGAGCATTCCGGGAGACCGTGCGCCATAAATCACATGGATTTCTTTGAAATTCGGGCGATTCGCAGGATCAAGCATATATACTATGGAGGAGCGAAGCGTGGTAAAGGCAAAGCCGCCGCCGATTATGACAATATTTTTTCCTTCAAGGATATCCCAGTGATAACTGTTGCCGAGAGGTCCGCGAATACCGATAATGTCCCCAGGTTTCATGCAATGCAGGGCGGTTGTAACCAGCCCGGCCTTGTTGATGGTAAACATCAGATATCCTTTTTCCGTGGGTGAAGATGCAATTCCTATGGGCGCCTCTCCTTTTCCCGCCACTGAAAGCTCTGCAAACTGTCCTGCCTTATATGAAAAATTCTTTTCGTCATCAGGGTTTAAAAAGACCAGCTTGAATGTTTTAATGTTTTTATCTTCGGTTTCGGTTATTATTTCCTCTATACGAACCGGATAAGGCAGATATGGATTTTGCATTCTACATTCCCCTGAAATAAGTAAAGTGCCTAAAATGAGCTAAAGTGCCTAAAATGCCTAAAGTTAAGGAATGCGCCACTGCCGGCAGGCAGGTCCGGCGCGGCCAATTTTAACTTTTCTTCAGTTGCTTGTAACTTTAAAATAAGCAGAATACCTTAACTTTAGGCACTTTAATATACTTTATGAATTTTAGGCACTATAACTGTTCATCAAATCACAAACTTTTCGTATGTCGATATTTACCGGACACAGACGTATGCATCGACCGCATCCGACACATTGAATCCCATTGCCGTATTTGTCCACATAATATTTCAGTTTGTGCATAAACCTCTGCCGGAGCCTCTGCATGTTTGTATTTCTTGGATTATGCCCTGATCCATGTAGAGTAAAAAGAGGAAACATGCAGCTGTCCCAATTCCGCATGCGTATGCCGCAGAGCCCGTAAATTTCATCCTGAATGTCGAAACACCAGCATGTCGGGCAAACATATGTGCATGTTCCGCAGTTTATGCATGCAAAAGCCAGCTCTTCCCAAAATGGGGCGTCAAAAAGGTCGGTAATTTTTTTGTTCTTTAATTTATCTGTAAAAACAGATGCGGTTATTGCGTCTTCTGCTTTCTGTTTCATGGCTGCAACCAGATTGCCGCTGGTCTCGGCATCAGTTTCGGTTTTCCATCCGGCAGCCTTTAACAGGGTTTCACCCTTTGAAGAAATTATTTTTGCAAAAAAATGATCTCCCATATCTATAAGGAGAACATCAAGTCCATCTTCATGAAAAGGGCCGTTGCCGGCGGTTCGGCAGAAACATGTGGTCTGCGGGTTGTTGCATGCAAGCCCGACAAATGTGGTTGTCTCATAAGCCCTTGTCCAGTATGGGTCCTTATATTCAGGGGTGTTGAAGTTGCGTTTGACCAATGAAAAAGCCGCTGCATCACATGGTCTGATCCCGATCACAGCGCGTTGGGAATAATCCTTTTTTACCTCTTTCATTACATGATGATTTTCTTTGTTTTCATCCAGGCTATATTCAAGCATAACCTCAGACTGAGGATAAATAATCGATTTGGGTGAAAGGGTTGTGTTGAAATAATTTAAATCCGGCAACTCCCCCTTATTAAGCTCTTTAAACATATGAGAGCTATTATCCTTAACAGGGCCGAATAATCGGTAAGATCCACTTAAATTTTCAATATCTTCGGCCCAATTTTTCTTGTCAATTCTTATGATCTTCATGGTATGCTTAAATTCCTAAATCCGGATCATCAGGTTTGTATGTATCAAGAGGGGGGCGTTCCTTCAGGGACAGGCCTGATTCCCAGCCATATAATTCAAAACAATCCTTTTCCAGTTTTTTTGTAAATATTCTGACATTTATACCCATTGGGCAAGCACGCTGGCAGGCGCCGCAATCCGTGCACCTGCCGGCGCAGTGAAAAGCCCTCAGTAAATGGAAGGTTTTAATGTCTGTGGGATCAATGCTTTTTCCTAACCACTGAGGCCGGGATTCGTCCACAAAGCATGTGGGGCAGTAGCAAAGGGGACATGCATTTCTGCATGCATAGCAGCGGATGCAGGG
The DNA here is from genome assembly GCA_035529315.1 of Anaerolineae bacterium. Classification (NCBI taxonomy): domain Bacteria; kingdom Bacillati; phylum Chloroflexota; class Anaerolineae; species Anaerolineae bacterium. The sequence goes on along the minus strand of DATKWZ010000037.1, from coordinate 44,085 downwards.
TGAAAGGAGATTGTCAAAAAAATTATTTTTTTCTTCCACCCGCATCTCTTCGATCCTGCGCACATCTTTATATCTGTCAATCTCTGTCTGTTCCTTTACGGGTTCGGCAACAAGTTCATCGTATATAACAGGATTGCGGTGGATGCATACTGCGCAGTTTTCCTGCAGGATCTCTGATTTTTCCAGCCTTTTTTCAAAACCAGCACTCTTAACAATGACAATATTTCCCTCTTCCGCAACCTCGATTATTTCCTCTTCAAACATCGATGCAATCTTATGCCTGTCGATCATCCCCTTGCACGGCACTCCAATAATAAACAGTTGATCTCTTTTAACCTTGTTTTCAATTATATGTGTAATAATGTTTCTTGAATCGCATCCCTTGGCAATAATGGCAATTTTTTCCTTTCTGTTGGTTAGATAGTTTGCCAGGTTGATTCCGCAGTTACTGTCCCAAACCAGACTATCCACATCATCCGGTTTGTTTGTAAAACATGGCTCATTTATCATCGGCACTGTTCCCTTACGGAAACCTATTACCATATCGACTGTTTTTTCCTTTAAGAGCCGCTTGGATATTTTTCTTATCGTATCAATATATTTTAACATGCTACCTTGACAGGCCTTTGTTTTATATAATTATTGTTTGGCCCCAGATCCTTAACCTTTGAGGTGATTTCTGATGCAAGTCGCGCAAATCTGTTTGCTTCAGATGATGAGACCCATGAAAAAAAGATCCGGCCGGACTCAATTCCTGTGTGTTCCAAAAGGCTTTTAAAGAGTGTAAACTTTCTGCGGGCATAATAATTACCTTCCAGGTAATGGCATTCCCCGGGATGTCACCCGGAAACCCAGACACCGTCAGCCCCCTGCCTGAAAGCAGTTAAAATAAACTTCGGGCTCATCCGGCCGGTACAGGGGATCCTGATAACCCTTAAGTTCGGTGGATACTGCAAACGACTGACCCCGGCAAGATCGGCAGCTCCATAACTGCACCAGCTGCAAAGAAAAGCTACAATTTTTGGTTCCCAATCAGGCATTATTGAAAACTCCTTCTTCTTCATTCATTGCAAATATCTGCGCAAAGATCTGCTCATTATCAAATCCTTTTAGATTAATAGCCCCTGATCTGCAGGACGCGGTGCAAAGACCGCACCCTTTGCACAATGTCGGTTTAATTTCGGCCTTGCCGCTTTTTTCATTAAACAGGGCGGCAGAATATGGGCATATTGATACACAAACACCGCAACTGCTGCATAAGTTCGGGCTCACACAGGCCACTGTTCCGTCGGCAGAGATGCTCTTCGCGGATAAAAGTGTAACAGCTCTCGATGCTGCGGCCTGGGCCTGAGTTATTGATTCATCTATTGATTTAGGGGCATGAGCAAGCCCGCATAGAAACACTCCGCCTGTTGCAAAATCAACAGGCCTTAGTTTAACATGCGCCTCCGCAAAAAATCCATCCTCATTTTGCGTTACTTTATAAAGCTGCGCCAGCCTGTTTACTTTTTCCGGAACAATAGCAGCGGCCAGTATTAAAATGTCAGGCTGTATTACCATCTTTCGCTTTAGCACGCAATCAATGAAAGCAATCCGCAGATTTCCGTTGTCTGCTTCTACGGCAAGCTCCTTGCCAAAGTCGTAGCGGATAAAGTTAATCCCGATAGAGCGCGCCTTTCTATACAAATCCTCTCGCAGCCCATATGGGCGCATATCCCTGTATAGCACGAAGACCTCCATTGTGGGTTTAATCTCTTTGAGTTTTACGGCGCTTTTAATGGATTGTGTGCAGCAGACCTTTGAGCAAAAAGGTCGCTCTGGAATGCGTGAACCAACGCACTGGATAAATACCGCGGTATTGAGTTGTGTCAGCGAGGGGTCTTTGTTGATGAAACGCTGCTGGAGTTCCAGCCCGGTTACAACACGTCTGTCATTGCCATAGAGATACTGATCCGGCACGAATTCCGAGGCGCCTGAGGCAATGATCGTTATTCCGTGTTCCAGTACTATGCTCTTGCTGTTATTTTCGATTGTTGTCTTAAAATTTCCCACAAAACCATCCACCTGTTTTATGTGGGAATTTAAAAATATCTCTGTGCTTTTATCAGATTGCACCTCTTTTATCAGACCGGATAAATATTGTTGAATGTCTTCTCCTTGCCATGTTTCATGTAGATGACGCGCCTGCCCGCCAAGTGAATCAGCCTTTTCAATTAAAAAGATCCGGTAGCCCTGGTCTGCCAGATTTTTGGCTGCCACCATGCCGGCTATTCCGCCTCCGATGACCAGCACATTCTGGTTGATTTGCATTGAAGGTTCTTCAAGAGGGGCAAGCAGGGCAACCTTTGCCACAGCCATTTTAACCAGATTTTTAGCCTTTTCCGTGGCCTTTTCTTTATCATCTTTATGAACCCAGGAGCACTGGTTGCGGATATTGGCCATCTCGAAAAGGTATTTATTAATGCCAGCATTGATTAATGTTTCCTGAAAAAGCGGTTCATGAGTTCTTGGCGTACAGGCTGCCACAACAACCCTGTTTAGTCGTTTGTTTTTAATAATCTCTGTGATTTTATCCTGTGTGTCCTGAGAACAACTGAACATATTTTCTTCGGCATAGACCACATAGGGCAGACTTTGAGCAAATTCGACAACTGCTGGAACATCAACAACGCCCGCGATATTTGATCCGCAGCGGCATACAAACACGCCGATTCTGGGAGGTTCTCCGCGGACATCGATTTCTTCGGGGATATGTTTTGTTTTTGTGAGGGTCCACCTGTAGTCGGCCAGTTTGCTTCCAGCCAGACCTGCGGCAGCGCTGGCATCTATAACCGACGACGGAATATCCTTGGGAGCCTGAAATGCGCCACAAACATAGATGCCAGGTCTGGAGCTGGCAACAGGCTCAAAACTGCCGGAGCCCGCAAAGCCGTAATGATTAAGTTTTATGTCCAGTTTTTGGGCAAGATTTACGGCTTCTCCTGATACTCCGAGCCCTACAGACAATACTACCATGTCGAATAATTCTTCGATTCTTTTGCCTGCTTCATCCACATAGGATATAAGGTGCTTTCCATCAAGTTCTGTAATGTTTGTAATTTTCGATTTAATGAAACGTACGCCGGCCTCATCCTTTGCCCGGTTATAATATTTCTCAAAGTCCTTTCCGTTTGTACGGATGTCTATATAGAAAATAGCTGCATCCAGATTTTTTTTAGTATGTTCCTTGGCCAGCATGGCCTGTTTAACAGCATAGGTGCAGCAGACAGCAGAGCAGTATCCTTTAGAGCCCGGGCGTTCATCCCTGGATCCTACGCATTGAAGCCAGGCAATCTTTTCAGGTTCATTATTGTCCGGGGAGGAAACGAGATGTCCGCCATAAGGCCCGGATGATGATAAAATCCTTTCAAATTCCAGGCTTGTTACAATATTGGGTGATTTTTTATAGCCGTATGTATCATGGGTTCCCGGATCAAAGATCTTGCTGCCCAGGGCAAGGATAATTGCCCCTGTTTTCAGGGTAACCTCCCTTTTTTGATCCTTAAAATTTATAGCATTGTTAGGGCAGAATTTTTCGCATATTCTGCATTTCCCCTTTTTAAAGTAGATGCAATTTTTTGCGTCAATGGCGTATTTTAAAGGAACAGCCTGTGGATACTTCACATAGATGGCTTTGCGCATGCCCAATCCTTCATCATGCTCAGCAGGTACTTTTTTAGGGCATTTTTCTGCACAAAGGCCGCACGCAATACACCTGTCAGGATCAACATAACGCGGGTGCTGCGTTATGTTTACCTCAAAATTCCCCTGCTTGCCGGAAACCGAGTTTACCTCGGAAAGGGTAAGCAGCTCAATGTTGATGTGCCGGCCGACCTCGACCAGTTTAGGTGAGATAACTCACATTGCGCAGTCATTGGTGGGAAAGGTCTTATCAAGCTGCGACATCATGCCGCCGATCGAGCTTGACCTTTCCACAAGATAGACATAATAACCGGAATCAGCCAGATCCAATGCTGCCTGCATTCCGGCGATTCCCGCGCCTATCACCATAACCGAGCCTGTTTTATTTTCCGACATCTTTATGTTCCTAAAGTTATTATTAATTCTCAGCCACAGACACACAAGGACAAACACTTTACTTTCTTTATCTTGTTTATGTGGGTCTATGTGGGTCTGTGGCTGAATCTATAAAAGATTTAATTTCGTTGATATCAAGTTTGTTTTTATTGATTCCAAGAGTCTCCTGATCAATGCCCATGCACAGCCCAAGAAGCTGGGAATAAAGAACAGGGGCAAGATATTCGCTGTTTCCGTTGTTAGAAGCCACCTTCTTTTGAATAGTATCGAATTGCAGATGGCAGAACGGACAGGCAGTGCACAGGTAGTCGGCGCCTGATTTTTTAGCATCCAACACCTTCTTTTTTGTCAAATTAATCGAGATATCATCATTTATGCCTGTTAAAGGGGCTCCGCAGCATTCCAGTTTTTGGGGCCAGTCAACAGATATGGCGCCGGTTATCTCCACCAGCTCATCAAATATAGTTGGCGCAACTGGATCGTCAAACCGGGTGATTCTGCTGGGACGCAGGGCATGGCATCCATAATGGGCGGCGATTCTGAGATCTTTATATGAACCGGACAACCTGCTTTTTATGGCATCAATACCCACATCATGATAAAGGACCGAAAGAAAATGTTTTACAGCGATGTTGCCCTCATATTTCAAGCCACTATCAGCGAGCAAGCGGTTTATATCCTGCCGCAGATTTGAATCCTCTTTGAGAAGATATTCAACCTTTTTCAGGCTTCCGAAACAGCATTTGCACAGAGTCAGTATGTTCAGGCCTTGCTTTTCAGCCAATGCCAGGTTTTTTGCTGAAGACAGAATATATGCTCTTTGGTCGATATTTTTCAGGGGATAGCCGCAGCAGTTAAAGCCTCGGATGTCAATCAGCTCCACGCCCAGGTTCTTTAAAACCGCTCTGGAAGAATCTTCATACCAGCTTACCCTTGCCGGTATATTGCATCCCAAAAATAATGCATATTTGATCATCTTGTTTCAACCTTTATTTAATCACGAAAACACGAAAGCACGAAACAGATAAAGTTTAAAAAGCTAAAGCTTATTAACTTAAGTTTCATGTCGTTGTGATAATTCTTTTTCGTTTGATGCTTTTTTTACATTTTTGACAGCTATATTTTTCAATTGAAAAAAAAGATCCGTGACATTTACGTTCTGTGGACAGTGTTCCTGGCATTGATAACAGGTCGAACAGTTCCATATCATGCTTGCGCCTGATGCCATTTCAACAAGGCCAAGGCCGAGACAGCGCATAATTTGATGCGGCAGCAGTCCCAGCGCCTCTTCAGGTTTATCAAAACTGCATACCACGGGACATATGCTGGTGCAGTTCCGGCAGCTAAAGCAATATGCAAATGTATTGTCTTTGGATAGTTGATTAAATTCCTTGATACCCCCACCATTGAGAACCAGAGGGCTTTGCTTAATCAGCGAATCAAATTTTCCTGCCACTGCCTGTTTTGCGGCCTCAACAGGTTTATAATACTTGTCAGCCGGTATATCATAACGGTTTAAGCCTCTGGCAAAAGAAAAGGGGGAAAGGAGCAGCGGTTCAGGATATCCTTTTTGGATTAAATCCTCTCGCACGTTAAGCCATAATTCCTTAAGATTGATTCCTACAGGACAAACCACGGTGCATCGATCGCAATTCGTGCAAAGGCAAATCCCCTCCTGGACGGCTTTCATCTTTTCAGAACTTAGTTTTTGCCCGGCAATTAAACTCTTTAGAGAAACCATCTTTTCCGACGGCAGAATATTTTCATTGCCCAAAGCGTCAAATGCCGTTGCAGCGGAACATCCAAGGCTGCAGGTTCCGCAATGGGTACATGCATCCAGCTCCATCACCTGTCTTGTCGCAATATTTGCAGGATGTGAGCTTTCCTTTTCCATAACAGCATTGGTAAGTAAACTTATGGGGCCGGCGATTATGTGAAACATTTTGCTGAACGGAAGATATGCCAGCCCGAAAAAGCAGACCAGTATATGAATATACCATAGAATGTTGGGGCCTTTTGCCCTGTCCAGGCTTAAGGCTATTGGATTTAGAATATTGGCCAGAGCATATCCTGCAGCTGCCCATTTTGGAGAAGAATGACAGGAAGCGCAATTTGTTTCGTGGATTTCACGGCCATGTTCAAGCAGCTTTTGCTCAAAGGGCTCCTTAAGATCCGGAGAAACAGTTCCAAATTCATGGACCCACAGACTTTCAAGCGCTATGAGATCCTTTTCTTCATCCACATCTGAGAACTCATTTACCATTCTTTCAAAATCAGAGATAGATGTGATTTTTGTTGCTTCAAGAAAAAAACCGGAAATCATAATAACGACAAGAATAATTATGGCATAATAATCCATGCTGTTTGTCTTCAGGCGAGGTACCTTCAGGATAAAGCGCCGGTATATGGCGATCGCAAGCCCTGCAATTACCATGATGCCAAAAAAATTTCGCAGAAAAAGAAATGGATTTAATGTGGAGTAATATTCACTGAACAGAGAGGCGGTTATATGCTCGTCAAGCGCATGCATGAGCAGTAATAACATAAAACCTGTGTATATGAGCATATGCATGGCCCAGCGGAGAAAATCCTCTTTGAGAATCCTTTTTTGAAACACCACATCAAGGATAAATACCTTAATAAGGATAAGGATTTTTGCGCTGAAAATAACTCCCAGCATACCTTTAAAAGCCGCAGCCAGTCTTTCGGACTTGCCGATATCTCCGGATGAAATGCCGATTTTCCAGGAGAACCAGGTGCTAATCCTGTAGATAAGGCCGAAGATGAAGACAAACAGGGATGTATAAAGTAAAACATTAAATACCATACAAAATGGCTCCTGTTGGTCGCATAAAAAAAGGCAAGACCTTTGTCTTGCGCTTGCGACAAATTTTTATAGGTAACTGTTCACAGTTAACAGTTGGTTCGTTTTTGTCATTCCGGCCGGAATCCATAACGACTTAAAAATGCTTGTCCTTGACCTAATCGGGGGCTGGATTCCCGTTTCCACGGGAACGACAAGACTATTCCTGGTAAAATTCAAAGATCTCAACCGTGAACCGTAAACTGTTACTTTTATAGAGTACATAACATAAAGTTTTGTCAAGATAAAATGTTTTAATAAAAGCTTGAGCCTTATTGTAAGAGAGATATATTTTTAAAAATTGATCATTTTATTGTTACGCGCTATGTAAATAATTCTAAAGTTGCTGTGATGAAAACGGTTCCCAAAAAGGTTTACTGTGAACACTAACAAACCAAAACCAAAGGTGATTGTAATTTGCGGTCCCACCGGGGTCGGCAAGACATCTGCGGCCCTTGAAATCGCCGGAAAATTTAATGGCGAGATTATAAACGCGGACTCAATGCAGATATACAGATATATGGATATAGGCACGGCAAAGCCGACCCCTGATGAACAGGCCCGTGTTAAACACCATATGATCGATATTATTGATCCTGACGAACCCTTTGATGCAGCCATGTATGCAAAGATGGCGCGTGAAACTATCATTAAACTTGACAGGCAGGATATTGTTTCATTTGTTGCGGGAGGTACTGGATTTTATGTCAAGGCGCTATTACATGGCCTGTTTACAGGTCCAGTAAAAGGCGGGGATGTAAATGTCCGTGAGCGCATGAAAGGGGAGGCGGCGGTCCATGGCGCAGCTTTTCTTCACAAGCGGCTGAGCAAATGCGATCCAACAGCGGCCGAAAATATACACCCTAATGATGCATACAGGATAATAAGGGCTCTGGAGGTATATGAGATAACCGGAAAGAGCATATCAGAATGCCATGAAGAGCACAGGTTTGCGGATGAGCCATTTAAAGTTTTGACCATTGGTTTGAATATGAGCAGAGAAATCCTGTATGATCGCATTAACTCCAGAGTTGACGCAATGATTGACGCAGGACTTGTAGATGAGGTTAAGTGGCTTCTTGACAAGGGCTATTCGGAAAACCTCAAGTCTATGCAGTCGATCGGCTATCGCCATATTACCGATTATATAAAGGGTCGTCTTTCATGGGATGAGGCATTGTCGACCCTTAAGCGGGACACAAGAAGATATGCAAAACGTCAAATGACCTGGTTTAAGGCTGATTCAAGGGTTGCATGGAAAAAGCCCGAGCAGTTGGAAGATATTATCCGTCTGGTAAAGAAGTTTCTGTCCGCAACACGATATTGTTTTAGTCTATTATAGAGCCCCTTGCCCCTCAGGCCAAGGGCAGGGGAGACCTTTACAAAACATCCTTTTTAGTTTAGGTCAATTTCGGCATATTTTTTATCCAACTGTCACAGTTTTTGCTAAATTTCTTGGTTTATCAGGATTGCAATTTAACTCTAATGCCATGTAATAAGAAAATAGCTGCAAAGGAATTGCGGCTATTATTGGATATAAATATTCATACCTTGGTCTAATCTCAGGAATCTCAATAATATCATCTGCTAATTCAAAACTATTGCCTTCCGTAACAACTGCTATAACAACACCGTTCCTTCCCTTTATTTCTCGAACATTAACCACCCCTTTTGAATGTACGGAATCATTGGGAATGATGACAACACTGCAAAAGGAAGGGTCAATTAAAGCCAGGGGGCCATGTTTCATCTCTCCCAGGGGATAGCTTTCAGCATGCATATAAGAAATTTCTTTAAGCTTAAGGCTTCCTTCCTGAGCTACAACTGAATTAAAATATCGACCTAAAAAATAATAATTTTTAAACTCTTTATATTTCTTCGCCAACCGCTTTATTTTATTTTTCTGTTTAAGAACTTTTTCGATTTTTTCCGGGATAAGCATAAGTTCTTCAATAATTCCCATGCCCGTATCTATCGTCATCTTTCTTTGCCGGGCCAAATATATTGCCAGCAGCACTATGGTAACCAACTGAGCTGTAAATGCTTTTGTTGAAGCAACGCCTTTTTCTTTGCCTGCCCTGATATAAACGCCAGCCTCAGTTAAGCGAGCAATTTTGCTGTCCGGAACGTTTACTATACCAAGGCAGATATTTCCCTTTATTTGTATTTCCTCAAGCACTTCAATGGTATCTGCTGTTTCTCCGGATTGAGAAATAAAGAAAAAAGCATCATTCGGGCCAAATACCGGATGAGAATAACAAAATTCAGAAGCGATCCAGGCGCGGGATGCTATGCCAAAACGATTAAAAAGCAACGCGGCGTATGAGCAGGCATTATAGGCTGTGCCACACCCAACAAAATGAAATGTTTCCACATTTCTTAGTTCCCTTGCTATTTCATTTATGCCCCCAAGGCGAGTATTGCCTTTGTCAGGAATCAAACGTCCGCTCATTGTTCCCTGCAATACTGCGCCTTGCTCAAATATTTCTTTTTCCATATAAAAATCACAGCCATTTTTACCAATGTCCTGAAAATAATCCTTCTCAATAGCAACAACTTCTTTGGCGATGATATCCCAGGAATCTGAATGTATAACTGCTACTTCATTTGTCCCAAGGTTTCTTTTCTTAATAATATGGTTGCCTTCAAACGCTGCTGGATCGGAAGCAATAATAACTCCGGAATCAGATTTCCCCAAAAGTATTGTTCCCCCTTTATTAGCCGCAAACAATTGATCCGGATGATTTTTACTCATAAGAAGTATTGCATTAGCCCCAACAAGCATCCTCATAACCTTCTCGATCGACTTCACTAAGTCGCCGGTTTCCTGATATATCTTATCGATCAGCTTAACAATAACTTCAGAATCAGTTTCTGAATAAAGCGTGTGGGTGTCTATTTCTTTTTTTAATGTCTCAAAATTTTCAACATTACCATTATGAACAATAAACAAACCATTACTAAAATGCGGATGAGCATTTTTTACAGTCTTTCCGCCATAAGTCGCCCATCTGGTGTGGCCAATTCCAATGTTGCAAATCACTTTTTTGTCGGGGATTTTTTTAGCCAGATCTTTTATATCAAAACCAGCCTTTTCATCTTCAGCTACTTTAAAACACTCAACCTTATCACCGGTTAAAAATGCTATGCCCATAGAATCATATCCGCGATGTTCAAGCCTGTGGATACCTTCCAATATTTTTTTCACCCCGTCCTGTTCTATGCCATTATATCCAAAAATTCCGCACATTTTATCTTACTCCTTATTAATATCCTCAAAACACCCGGCGAATTTTATGCTTTGAAAGTCTTCATGGAAACATCGAGACCTTTGCAGAACCCTAGTATTGTCATTGCAATGAGCCAAAGCCCCGAACGTAGCAAAGGGGGCAAGCGAAGCAATCTCATAACGCATTGATAAGCCATGAGATCGCCGCTTTGATTTGCTCATCGCAGCGACCAGAATCGACCCCAAATGAGAGTTTTGCAAAGGTCTCGCTGCTTGCAGCGGGGAGGTTAAATTATTTATGGACGTTCCTGAGATGCCCGTTCGACCCAATGTGCCACAATTTTGTCCATGATACACCCACTATCTAATTTTTTGTGTTTACTCTATCATTCATCCATTATCCGGTCAAATATTATTCATCTTTCATTTTCTGTTTGTGTGGTTATTCCATATGACGTAAAAGTCTATCTGTGTCTGCGGTTAAATCTTATTCTTCAAGAGATTCTATATCAGGTATTCTATCAAGCATGAAGACTTGGCCATTAGTTCTTTTTTCAGAGAAAAACTTCGCGTCGATAAAACCTTTAAAAACCATAAATGCCAAGTTATTTACTTACTTGTGGACGCACTTTCCCGCCATTTCGTTGAAAGAAAATCACTTGTAATGAAAAATGTGCTATGATATTATTTTTTTATGCCGACGGTCATGAAAATAGGTTCCTTCAGGTTCCATTTCTATTCAGATGAAGGAAACGAATCACCACATATTCATGTCGAAACTCCTGATGGTGAGTGTAAGTTTTGGCTTCAACCAATTAGATTGGCAAGAAATAAAGGTGTGCCACCATTGACCATCAGAAAAACATAAAAGATCGTATTTGAAAATCAACTTCTTTTAATGGGGAAATATAATGAATCCCGAGATAAATAAAATGGAAATTGTAGAACCTACCGCAATTAAGGCCTGGAAGGAAGGCAGAACGATTTACATCGAATTAACAGATAGTCGCATTATTGGATTTCCGGCAGATCGCTTTAAACTTCTATCAAAAGCTACAGATGGTCAGCTCAAAGAAGTCAAAATAAGGTTGAATGGATTTGCATCGCGCTGGGAATCACTTGATGAAGACATTACAGTGCCAGGGATTATTGCAGGCAATTTCCAATTACCCCTTCAAGTGGCATCATAAATCCACAGCCTAATTCAGTGTGTCCCTTCAGTCCGCCTGATAATCACAGCTTGCCAGGTTAAGATTTTTGTCAAGAGTGTAGGCGACGCCCAGCCGTTGTAAAAAATTATCTTGTGGCCGGAGGGATTAGCACATATAAAATCAAAACGCTTGGAATGGGACCTGCGACGGAGATTGAAGCAGGCGGCATTGAGAAAAGCGGGATACCGGATCGCAGGGTCGAAATCGAACTCGACATAAGTAAACAGTAAGTGAGACCTTTGAGTTTTGTCATAAATAGTCAAAGTTTTACCACGAAGTTCACGAAGAATTCGAACTTAGCGCACCTTCGGTGTGGACATAAGTGCCTAAAGTGAGCTAAAGTATATTAAAGCGCCTAAAGTTATGGTACGCCTTCGGCGTGCTAATTGATAACCCAAAACCACTTAGAGTCTGCTCCAATTGTGTATTGATGGTTTAGAAACCTATATAAAATGGCAGAATTCCTTAACTTTAGGCATTATAGGCACTTTTCGCTCAACAATCTATCTATTCTATGATACCGAATTCATTAGGCAAAAAATGGAAATTCCTATATTATTAAACTAGTGTCATGAAAATAGCTATAGCTCAAATAAATCCGATAATCGGCGACTTTAATCATAATTTTAACAAAATTATGAATTTCGCAGACAGGGCAAAACAGCTTTCGTGCGATCTGATTGTTTTTCCTGAACTTGTTATCACAGGATATCCGCCGCGCGATCTTCTTGAAAAAAAGGATTTTGTTGAAGCAAATCTTAAATGTTTAGACAAACTTATAAAGTCCATACATGGGATCGGAGTAATATGCGGATTTGTTGATAAAAATCCTGATAAGGAGGGAAAGGCCCTTTACAACTCGGCAGCTCTGTTTGAAAACAGCGTTTTGCTGCATCAGGTTAAAAAAAGGCTTCTTCCAAATTATGACGTGTTTGATGACGGCAGATATTTTGAACCAGGCTTATCATGCGAATCCTATTTATACAAAGGCCGCAGAATAGGGCTTACTATCTGTGAGGATATCTGGAATGACAGGGATATAATAAAGAAAAGAATCTATCATTCAGACCCTGTATCATTGCTGATAAAGGATGGGGCCGACCTTATCATAAATATATCCGCATCCCCTTTTTATGTTGGGAAAAATGAGTTAACGATAGATACGCTGAGCTCTATAGCCGGAAAATATGGTGTTCCTTTAATATATGCGAACCAGGTGGGCGGAAACGACGGTATCCTTTTTAATGGTTTGAGCGCTGCTTTTGATCAATACGGAAATATAAAGGCCAGAGCCTGTGATTTTGAGGAGGACATTATTGTCTTTGATACTGAACCTGCAAAAGCCTTTAAGGAAAACATCCACAGCATATCCGGCTCAGACACTGAAAGCATTTTAAAGGCCCTTATCATGGGGACGCGAGACTATGCAACAAAGTGCGGCTTTTCAAAGGTTGTTTTAGGGCTCAGCGGGGGCATTGATTCAGCACTGACCGCATACATTGCGACAAAGGCTATGGGGCCTGATAATGTGCTGGCTGTATCTATGCCGTCAATATATACTTCCCGGGAAAACATAAATGATTCTGAAAAACTTGCGAAAAATCTTGAAATTGAGCTGAAAGAGATTTCGATTGAAAATATATTCAGAGAATTTGCGATGCTTGTTTCACCCTCTTTTAAGGAAAGCAGGCCGACTGTTGCGCAGCAGAATATACAGGCAAGAATCAGGGGAACCATTCTCATGGCTTTTTCCAACATGCATGGCAGCCTTCTTCTTTCCACAGGGAACAAATCCGAGCTCAGCGTCGGTTATTGCACGCTTTATGGTGATATGAACGGAGGGCTGGCAGTGATTGGAGATGTTCCCAAAACAATTGTTTATGATATTGCCTGTTTTATAAACTCTGAAAAGGAGTATATCCCGCAAAGTATAATTGAAAGAACTCCTTCGGCTGAACTTAAACCCGATCAAACAGATCAGGATGATCTGCCGCCATATGAAATACTGGACAGCGTATTAAATGGATATATCAAGGAGCTCAAGGGAATAGACGAACTGGTTGACATGGGATTTGAAAGAAGCCTTGTAGAGGACGTTGTTCACAGGGTCGATCAAAACGAATACAAGAGACGCCAGGCAGCGCCGGCTCTTAAGGTTACATCAAAGGCCTTTGGTGATGGCAGGAGATATCCCCTGGCGAAAAAAATGAACATCGAACTTTGAACGTCCAACATCGAATGTTGAATGAGAAAGATAAAGAAACAGAGGTCAGAGGTCGTAGATTTTTGCAAGTTTCAAGTTTCGAGCTGAACCCCTGAACCTTTGTTTCTCATTTGGTATTGGTTTTTCATTCGACGTTGGATGTTCGATGTTGGACGTTCATCTTTTAAGCCAGCCCATAGGGCGCTTAGTTCTCAGTCAAAAGTAAGTTCATCCGGCCACTCCCTTTCATGGCCGTCCATAATCCCTTTTTTACACGCATCAATTACCACACGATTGTTTTGAAAAATCATATCCCGACCCGGATCGACATTGTTAAATACCTTCCACAACATAAGGGAGCCGTCATTAAGATCGATCTCCCTGTCAAACAGAATAAAAACATTGAACATATCAAGCGCATTCAGGCCTAATAAAATTGAGGCAAAATCCTTTCCACCTCTATCAACGGTCTTTTCCACTGAAACAGTTAGAATCCTGTTTAAAACCTCTTTGCCTTCCTGAAGCTTCTTAAACAGGTGTCTGCATCCAGCAGATCCAGGCACACTGCTTTTGATTATATTCGACAGGCCGGCTTCAGAAGGGGGTTTTGATAAAAAACGCCTGTTGCTTCTCGGCGGTTCCCCTTTGAATCTTGCTGTAAGGTCAATCCCTATCTTGTTCCCATAATTGGCAAAAGGGGATGAGTGATCAAGCACGTCTAAAACCCCCCTGGTAATGGTGATATCAGAGGCTATATCGAGTCTCGACAAAATCTCTTTTATTATCCTTTCAGGATTCTGCGGGCTGATATTTTTATCAACAATTGCTATTGCCTTGCAAAAGCTCATCTGGCCCTGTCCCCATAACCCGCTTATTACTTTTTGCGCATGTCCCGAATATTCCTTGTCAATGGATACCACAACTATGTTATGAAATACCCCCTCCCATGGGAACCAGTAGTCGCATATTTCAGGCATTACCGTCTGTAGCAATGGAAGGAAAATCCGTTCTGTTGCCTTTGCCATATAGCAGTCTTCCATTGGCGGTCGTCCAACAAGAGTGGCATTGTAAACAGGATTTTTTCTGTGGGTTATGGCTGTAACATGGAATACCGGATAATCGTCGGCAAGAGAATAGTAACCTGTATGATCCCCAAACGGGCCTTCAAGCCTTAGTTCATCCGGGTCAACATACCCCTCGAGCACAAATTCAGCTTCAGCCGGCACTTCCATGTCCACGGTTAAGCACTTTGCCATGGTCACAGGCTTATTTCGTATGAAACCTGCGAGAAGCATTTCGTCAATTCCTCTCGGCATTGGCGCGGTTGCAGAATATATAATGGCAGGGTCCGCTCCTATTGCGACTGCGACAGGCATTTTTTTACCGGCCTTGCGATATTCATTAAAATAATGCGAGCCATCTTTATGAATGTGCCAGTGCATTCCTGTTGAGTTTTTATCAAAGATCTGCATTCTGTACATTCCAACATTGCGTTTTCCGGTTTCAAAACTCTTTGTAAATACCATCGGCAGAGTAATAAAAGGGCCGGCATCCTTTGGCCAGCAGTGGAGAACAGGGAGCTTTGAAAGATCAACATCATCATTTCTATACACTACTTCCTGGCATGGCGGGGTTGATGCCCTGAATGAACGTGGAAAGAATTTTGTAAGGCCGAAAGCCATCGGCAGCATTTGCAGTGCCCCCATTAAACTCTTTGGCGGGTTGAGATCAATATATTTTTTTATTCTTTCTCCCAACCGGTCGAGATGATCCACCCCAAGGGCCATGCAGATCCTGCGGGAACTTCCGAATATGTTTGTGGCAACCGGAAATGATGAACCATCAATATTTTCAAAAAAGAGCGCTTTGCCGCCTTCCGGACTTTTTGATTCCCTGTCTGTAAGTTTGCTTATTTCAAGATGAGGGGAAACTTTATCGTGTATATGTTTGAGCTCTCCTGCTTTATCAAGGGTATCTAAAAAATCTTTTAAATTTTTATACAATTTTGGTTCCTTTTGAGATCATTCATTAATGTTGTATTTAATTACATGCAAAATAATGTAATTTGAATTTAGAATCAATATTAATCCACAGATTACGCAGATTACACAGAAGCCAAAAATGCAGGCCCTGGCAATGTGCATATCGTCAGAAAAGCAGAGATATGGTAATTGGCATATATTAAGCGGCTTGACAAATACCAGGCCCGTGGATATTTTGTCGCCTGGGAAAAAAGAGCTCAGGCATATAAAAACAATCAGGAACAGATATTATGAACAACGATAGATTTATATCCGTAATTGCCAAAGAACTGAACATAGCCGATAATCAGATTCAGGCAGTAGCTTCTCTTCTATCAGAAGGCGCAACAATTCCGTTTATCTCGCGCTATAGAAAAGAAGCCACAGGAAGTCTTGACGAAGTCGCTGTTAAGGCGGTCAGGGACAGGCTGAACCAGCTCAGGGAACTGGAAGAACGAAAGGAAACGATCCTCAAATCTCTTGAAAAACACGGTCACATGACAGATGAACTTCGGGAAAAGGTTCTTGCTGCGGAATCCATGGCCGTGCTTGAAGACATATATCTTCCTTATAAGCCCAAACGACGGACAAGAGCTATTATAGCAAAGGAAAAAGGGCTTGAACCTCTGGCACTGATGATTTTTGAGCAGAAAGGAGCAAATCCGGTCAAAGAAGCAGAATCTTTCATTGACCATGAAAAAGGGGTTGAGTCTGTCGAAGATGCCCTGGCCGGGGCCAGAGACATAATTGCAGAAATCATAAATGAGAATGATAAGGCCAGGTCCTGGCTGAGAAACCTTTTTTTCACAAAAGCTACGATTAAAAGCCGGGTTGCGTCAGGCATGGAGGAAAAAGGGGCTAAATTCAGAGACTATTTTGACTTGGAAGAACCGGTTGCAGGCGTTCCATCTCACAGGATGCTGGCCATGAGACGGGGTGAAAGCGAAGACTTTCTGCATCTTGACATACTGCCTGACGAAGAGGAAGCAACAGCTATACTTGAAAACCTGTTTGTTAATGGAGAAGGTGATGATTCCGCGCAGGTAAAGCTGGCTGTAAAGGACTGCTACAAGCGTCTTCTTTCCCATTCAATGGAAACTGAAACCAGGCTTTACGCAAAAGAAAGAGCTGAGACTGAAGCGATAAAAGTCTTTGCTGATAACCTTCGCCAGCTCATGCTTGCCCCGCCGCTGGGAGCAAAACGCGTCATGGGAATAGACCCTGGGTTCAGAACCGGGTGCAAGCTTGTCTGTCTTGACCGGCAGGGCAAACTGCTTCATTATGATACTGTTTATCCCCATATGTCTGAAAAAAAGGCTCTTGCAGAAATCGAAAAGATAAAATCCCTGTGCGAAAAGTTTGATATTGAGGTCATAGCTGTGGGAAACGGTACAGCAGGCAGAGAAACAGAAGCCTTTGTCAAGGCTGTCCCTTTTTCAAAGCCTGTGCAGATTATAATGGTCAATGAGAGCGGGGCTTCAATATATTCCGCTTCTGACGTGGCAAGGGAAGAGTTCCCTGATCATGATCTAACGGTGCGAGGAGCTGTATCAATCGGAAGACGTTTGATGGATCCTCTCGCAGAGCTTGTAAAAATCGATCCAAAATCAATAGGTGTTGGTCAGTACCAGCATGATGTTGATCAGAGGGCACTGAAACAGACCCTTGACGATGTTGTTATGAGTTGTGTTAACGGTGTCGGTGTTGATCTGAACAGAGCCAGCGCCCAGCTCCTTACCTATGTTTCAGGCCTGAACACCGTAATCGCAAAAAACATTATCGCATATCGTGAGGAGAACGGCCCCTTCATGTCCAAGAAGCAATTGACAAAAGTGTCGCGCCTCGGCCCCAAGGCGTTTGAACAGTCTGCGGGTTTTTTAAGGATCGTTGACGGTGAAAACCCGCTGGATGCCAGCGCGGTGCATCCTGAAAGTTACTATATTGTTGACGCCATGGCAAGAGACCTTGAGACAACAGTCGTTGATATTATAAAAAAACCTGATATCAGGCAAAAGATTGATGTTACAAAATATGTTACTGAATCAGTCGGAATTCCCACATTAAATGATATCCTTGATGAACTGGCAAAACCAGGACGTGACCCAAGGGAAAAATTCGAGGCATTCGCATTTGCTGATGGTATTGAAAAAATCGAAGACCTGAGACCTGGGATGAAAATCCCTGGAATTGTGACAAATATCACAGCCTTCGGAGCTTTTGTTGATATTGGTGTGCATCAGGACGGCCTTGTTCATGTCAGCCAGATGGCAGACAGATTTGTAAAAAATCCAGCGGATATTGTAAAGGTTCAGCAAAAGGTAATGGTAACCGTGCTTGAAGTTGACCTTGCCAGAAACAGGATTTCTCTCACAATGAAATCGCGGGCAGATAAGTCAGGGATTGCAATTGAAAATCCGGGCTTAAAAAAGGCTGAAAACCGTAACCCGAAACCAAAGGATAAGCAGGAAAATAAGGTAAGCGGCAGGAATAAGCCGTTTAATAACCCGTTAGCAGAAGCATTAATAAAAAGCGGACTTAAATAAATCTCTGAGACCTACCCGCTCTATTCTTTTTTCTGATCTGTTTGTTTTTTTAAAATTCTGTAAGTAATTCCATATATTACACTTCGCGGGCCAACAGCCACAATATCTATAATCTGTTTTGAAGATATCTTATAAATAATCCTGAATCGACCTGTCCTGAAACTTTTTAAACCTGTCGGTTCACCCTTCAATGATTTGCCGGCCTGGGGATCTGATAAAATAATTTCAAGAGATGACTTAATTTTTTTCTTTATTTCAGGATGTATATGCCGGATAAGATCCGCTGTCTTATCCGGCATTCTAAACTTATAAGTCGCCGGCATATGTTTTGCTCCTAACGAGCTGTCCGAGAATGGCTGTTTGATGCTAAAATAACTCCTCAAGCGTATAAAGCCTGGTTTTCTTCTCGAGTGCCGCAAGCCCCTGCTTAATTTCGTCCATCATGTCTTTGTCGGAAATGATTTCAAGAGTTTCTTTCCAGCTTTCAAATTCATCAGAGCTGACCAGTACGGCTGAGGGTCTGCCGTTTTTTGTAATTACAATCTCCTCATCGGTTGAGTGGACTTTTTCAACAAGCTCGCTAAGCTTCATCTTAACTTCGGACAATGATAATGTTTGCATAAAAACACCTCTTTTTTAGTTGACCAGAATTATAGTCATATAGTGGGTGAAAGTCAATAAATAAAGTTTTGATATGGCGAGAGAGCCCGAGCATGGACGTAGAGGCATATGACCTCGGAAGGGACAATAAAGGGCCTCTCACCGAACATTATAGCCTGGATAAGGGATTATAGGTGGAAAAAGATCCACACCGGATAGAAGTAACGATAAGGCAACAGGTTTATTTATAGGTGAGAAACTCGCCAACACATTTGTTTAAAAGCTCTTTGAGAGCTTACAATACCGATACGCCCAAAATTTATAATGTATAGTAACATATTGATTTTATATTCTTTTTATTTTGCTCTTGACAGGAGGATATAGGATTGTCCCCCACTTTACTCAAACAGGTTAGGAGCCAGCTATCTAATATAATTCATTTTTAAAACTTACAGAGTGAATTTCATCCTTTTTCTCATTTTCATAAAAATGATACACCACTCCGACTGCCGCGACTAATCCAGCTATTACCGTTATAGTCATTTCCAGCCAAGTAACACTCGACTTAGCCCCGAGTGAAAACTTTGCAAAGAACGATGCTCCAAGTATAAAGCTATAGAATACTGCGAAAATGATCGAAACAATGAAATTATGACGTGGTGCTATTATAGCTCCGACCCATATGAAAGCAGCAGCACTCCATAGGTTAGCCAATATCAATATTACAAGGTCTGTTAAAAAGCCTTCCCCAATACCAATCATCGTTATTTTGTTTAATAATATGATCAGTGGATAAGAAATAAACAGTGCTAAAAGAGCAGTAGGCAACGATAAAATCCATCTCAGCCAATTAGGAATTCTATTCAGAAAATCCATATTCTTGCTCCTAACGTTTGAAACCATCGGCGCCGAACGGCGAAGCTGTTTGGCGTCCGAGTGCGTTGGGTTATGTATTTACATAAAATTATCGCATAGCCATAGTTATGAACTAAAAGCCTCTATAAATTTTCAGACAGCATCCAATACACGCTCTGCCTCAACTAATGGCTTTACCCAAGACAATAGTTCATCAAAATTAGCATCCAACGGGAAGGGGTTGTTCTCAACCCATTGACCATAAGCTGTTTGAGCTAATAACGCTTCACAAGTTCTTCTAGGAAAGTTTGCTATCCGTGATTGATAAAAGTCCTTAGGGCAATCAAGGTAAGTTCTTATTATAAAAGGCTCCCACTGCGTCCACAGAACTTCTTTGTCCTTTTTATCAATGATCTCCGTTCGTTCGATTAATCGATTGTCCTTGTCCCATGCACTATTCATAATATCAACTGCTTCTTTATCCGTAGTCGGTGCTCCATAGCCAAAAATTGTTAGGGTCTTCGCCTGACGCAGATATTTCTTTAGAACTTCCCATTCTGTCTTGACAAAGGGTTCGTTGGCATAGTTCTTCATTGCGACGGGGTAGAGTAGCTGAGAGGGGATAAGCTCTCTATCACATTTTGGACAATACATGCCGTGTCCACCATAAACAGGGTGCTCTGGGCAATATGCTAAGCGGACGTTGCCGTGAAGGTGAAGAATCTCCGGAGCTGGAACTTTATCCTTATTCCGATTCCACGCATCAAAGAGGAATGGATCCCAGTTAAAGGTTGCAACAATATCCTTTGGCCTAAGGGACATCAATAAACGGTCATACACGGTTGGTAATTCTGGGAGTTTTAGGCTGTCAAAATAAGTATATATGATCTTCTCAATTTCTTTAAGAAATGGTGACCCAGGATTATTTTCGTACAACTCACTGTAAATATCTTCAAAGTTGCGACGTTTATTCTTAACTCCTCCCCGTTCTAATACCGGTTCGAGACCAAGCATCTCAATTAAGTTATTCATCGTCGGCAGTCTTTTCCCATTAGCGTCACCATAAGGAAACGCTGCGACACTCGCCCCAGCCCCAAGTATGACGATATGGCGACCCCATTTCCCTGGTTTATTTACAAGCTGAGATTTCGTAATTCGCATTTTTTATGCCACCTGATTAGTACAACCCGATAGGGTCTTTAATCTTGACAAATGCACTATCTCAATTAACTTTATTTCTTTTCCAATGCCCATGAGGTTACTGCAAAATTCCATTTGTCAATAATCAAGAATTGCCCCTAATATGTTCTCCCAACAGTGTCGAATTGGGTCTCACATACATGGCACGTCCAAGTTCTATCTCTTTATTGTGCTGCATAACGCCGGCGGATGGCGAAGCATCCGCCGGCGTTATGCTGATCGCGAGCAGTCAGCTTGTCAGTGTTAATAAGTGTAAATTTTTCCCATGATATCGGACTATATATTTGGAAAATACTTCCACATATTTGAATATTAGGTTTAAGTTTCGGAAATATTTCGCTTGGACTGTTTATAATGCTCCTCAGTTTATAAGTTTGTATCGTCAAGGATAGAACAGCTAAATCCTTTTTAGTTCATGATTTGAAGCTTCCCCGCCAATCAGCGGGGAGCTGCGACCGTAAGGAAGTTTGCTATTTTTGTATTCGCTCGATATTACGGTTCAGATCCAGGGTTGTAAAACAAAAAACCCCATCCTTCATATGGCTGAAGAAATGGGGCTTTATTTTTTTGTAATTCTTGGTCACCTGATCCTCCTGCTTGAGGTTCAAAAAACAGACCGAAATTAATCTATAACAAAATATATTAATTGAATATACAAGTCAATTTGTTATGTTTTTTTTCTAAATTACCGCTATCATTTCTGTCAATCCATCAATATACAATTTGAGTTATTGTGGGTAATATTCTCGACGTTTCAACTTTGGGTTGATATTAGGAAACAGTGCTTTGTGTTGCTAAAAGAATGAAAGCTGTGATTCAAGCGGTGGATAAAAAACTCCAATAATTACAAATGGATTTTTAGCCCATCCATGAAATTGTTTTGTTGTTCCTAAAAACAAGTAAATATCTTTTTTGCTAAACAAATTAAAATATTTTTCTTTAACTTTGTATACAGCCTCTTGTTCATCACCGCTGGAATTTTTAAGACAATTCCAGTAAAGCATGCCAATCTCCCAATCTTTTATTATGAGTTTGGCTTCTCTGCCCTTTTTGTCCCTGAAACGATAAAAAAAATCGTAGGGAAGTTTATCAACTATTGAAAATTCTCTTTTCACTTCCTCTTCAGTCTGAAAAAGAGAAAGCTGCTTTGCTTTTGCTTTCAGGAGGGTTAACTTTTCTTCACTCCATTCGTGTTGTGTTTCCGCAACAACAACCTCAATAATTTCCTCGGGTTTGAAAATGGCCAGGGAAAGCTTATTTCTTTGTGCCTGTTCGATTAAACCGGTCAAATCAGTGTAGATTGGATTTTGATCAAAAATAATACGTTTTCTCTCCTTCCATCCCATTGCTGTCCCAACTGGTTTTCCGATAAGCCTGACTTGTGTAATATCACATACTTTATAGCTTTCTGGTCTGGGATCACTCGTATTTTTTTGTAACTGGATTTCCATCCACTGATATTTTCTATAACGCTTTTCGTAATCCAGCTTGCGGAACGGTAGTGGATATATACGCGCCCAGCTTCCATCATCCAAGATTCCTGCTGTACAAACAATTTCATCATATTTTCTTGACAGGGTTGGATATGTCTTGACTGTTATGAATATTTTTCGTTTTTCGATCATAAATGGACAACCGCTATGTCTTTCTCAGCCTCCAGATAATCACTGATACAATGACGATGACAAAAATACGAATGCCTTTCAAAGCAGGTCAGCGCTATCCTTTGATAACGCTCCATCAGCACTGTCAAATCTTGCAGACAGCTTGCTTTTTCAGGAAGAGATTCCCGGTATTCTGCAAACAGGCGGATGTAATCATCCTTTGTTTCGAGCTGTTTTCGTTTTTGCGAGACAATTCCTAACTTTGGGACATGCAAGTACTCAACACCTAATTTTGGTAATACGCTGGATAGTATCCCTTTGGAAAAACCGAATTTGCGACTCAGCGGATTTTTTCGCACATCGCACAACAGTCGTATATCGTTGGCTATCAGTTTGTTAATATAAGCCTCAAAGGTTGATCCTTCATAGCCAATTGTATAAAGCACAGACTCCTGTTTTATCGTCCGGCTCCTTTCAGCCTGGATACGTTTATGAGTTTCTTTATCCACAATATCATGAGCTATTTTGCTCCTGATCGCATAATAAGGATAATATTGATAAGTATAACGCAGCAGCCTGCGGCCCCGATAATCCTTATAGCTTTGCATAAATCGACTAATCTCATCTATTTCATATCCCTTTAAACCTTTTGATTGAGGGAGTTGTTTTAGTAAAGTAATATTTTTCTCTTCTGATTTAAGCCAGCCTGTTGCTTGCAAAGTTTCAATGTCTGATGCTGCCTGGAACGAATAAGAGCCATAGTGGTAAGGAATAAAATCATAGTACAAAATTCCTGTCTTCTGATGCAATAAAAACAATAGCTTCTGAAAATCCATTTTTGACAGGCAGCCTCCAGCCTTTTCTAACAAAATCAAAACAAGGCGTTGCCGATAAAATTTAGGATAATGCAACTTGATCATATCATTACCTCAACAACAGGGATATATGGGACATTCCTCAGTTTATAAGTTTATATCGTCAAGAAGTAACTATCGTTTTCCTTTGCGATTTTTTTCACCGTCAATAGCCGTATAAGGGTTTTTGGGTGGGGCGGCCTTGCCTCCGCTTTTTTTGTTCCATCATCAAGCATGATTAGCCTTTTTTGCGTTTTATGCCTCTACGGCCATAGGTAGCTTGCCTTTCCTTTACTATAAATCCAATCTTCTTGTGTGGTTTGGCAGGCAGTGTCATAAGTTGCTGGATCGCCTCCAAAACGGCCTGAATCTGCTTATCATGACTTTCTAATCGTTGCTCCATTTCCAAAAGCTTGAGCGCTAGTTCTTTATGGGTTGATACCATTTCCCGCAATTTTACAAATGCTCTGACAACATATACACTTACATGAATAGCTCGTTTGGAATTTAAAACCGAGGCTGCCATAATGGCGCCATGTTCTGTAAAAGCAAATGGTAGGTATGGGGAATATTTAAGATTTTCGAGGTGGTCACAAATTGTGATCACCTCTTCTTTTTCTTTTTGAGTCAGTTGAAACAAGAAATCAGGAGGGAATCGATCAATGTTCCGCTTTATGGCTTGATTCAATTTTCTTGTAGTCACACCATAGATTTTAGCTAAGTCCGTAGCAATAATAACTTTATGATCTCGTATTTGGATAATAACGTTTTCAATTCGTTCGATTGGGATAAGTGCTTTTCCCTCGATCATACTCTATATCTCCAAACCCTTGAATCGCAAAAACGAGCGCAGTCCCCGCTGCTTGCGGCGGGGAGCTTCAATCTTTCCCTTTACCATAGAATATTACCGATAGAGAATATTTATGCTCCGCTCACTTGTAATTTAAGATAAATTACCGAACGGGAATATTTTGATGTTTCACGCAGGAAAACGACAAGTTATTCCCGTTCGGTAACGGATAGCTCTGTTTAATCGTTAAATCAACGATTATTTAGTGAACTGTTTGGGGATTCTATAGGGCTATCATTTTATATTCATGTTAAGTTTCTTACCCCCACTGCTTAACAAGGTCATGCTCAATTTTCAGGTGGTCGAGAACCCTTGCAATTACAGAATCTACAAGGTCGGAAATATTTTTGGGATTGGAATAAAATGAAGGGGAGGGGGGCATTATAGTAGCGCCTGCCTTGGCTGCCACGTACATGTTCTTTAAATGAATAATGCTTAAAGGGGTCTCTCTTGGGAGCAGGATAAGTGGCCGCTTTTCCTTCAGGCTGACATCTGCCGCCCTGTGGATGAGGTTGTCCGCCATGCCGGAAGCAATTGCTGCAAGTGTTTTCATTGAGCAGGGAGCTATAACCATGCCGTCATTTCTGAATGACCCGCTTGCAGGTGGAGCAAAAAAATCATCCTGCTCATAGATATTTAAATCCGCATCATTATGAACGACAACCCCTTTATCCTTTAAAAAAGATGAAAACGATCCACCTGTGTAACCGGTTTCATGCTCAAGTACTTTATAGCCGGCATTTGAAATGATTAAGTATATATTTACAGGCTTATTCAAAAGCGCCTTTAACAGCCTGATGCCGTAAATCGATCCTGAAGCTCCGCATATCGCCACTATAATTTTTTTGTTCATATCCATTGCCTGACCAGCTCGTCAGCTAATATGCCGACAAACAGGATTATTGAAATTGCGCTGTTAATATGGAAAAAAGCGATATTAACATGGCTGAGATCACGGGGTTTAACAAGTTTGTGCTCAATAATAAGCAGCAAGGCGATTACTATAATAGTTATTAGATATATTATCTTCATATCAAAGGCAATAAAGATCAAAAATAAAAACAAAAAAGAAAAAACATGAGTAATGGAAGAGATTAAAAGTGCTTTATGAATACCGAACCTGGCGGGTATGGAAAAGAGCCCTTCTTTTGTATCAAAGCCTGTGTCCTGACAACCATAAAGGATGTCAAAGCCTGCGATATAGGTCAAAAGGGTCAGAGAAAGCAATGTGATGGGCAATGAAAAGGTGTTGGTAAGAGCTATCCATGCTCCTGTGGGCGCAAGCGATATCACAAATCCAAGATAAAAATGGGAAAGCCAGGTAAACCTTTTTGTGTAGGAATAGGAAAACATCAAAGCAAGCACGGGAAAGGAAAGATAAAGGCATATCTTGCCGAGCATTGCAGCGGCAAAAATAAAAATAAGGGAAAATAAAATTACAAACATCTTTGCGGAGAATAAAGAAAGCCTGCCTAAAGGTATTTCACGTTTTGATGTGCGCGGATTTTTTGCGTCAAACCTTGCATCTGCAATCCTGTTAAAACCCATTGCAGAGGAGCGCGCCCCGACCATGGCGATAAGAATCCAGAAGAGATGTGTCGGGCTGATTGGATAATGCCGGTGAGCAAGTACTACTGCTGAAAGGGCAAAAGGAAGGGCAAAAATAGTATGGCTGAATTTAATGGTTTTGCCGTATGCCAGAAACTGCTCCAAAGGCCTCATAATTTATCAAGCCCGATTCCATCTATCTGAGAACCGCAATACGGGCAGCAGCCGTTTTCCACCACATTTTTGATTATGGAAAAGCCTAAACGGTTGATAAGAATCTTTCCGCAACTATAGCAGAATGTGTTTTCTCCCTTATCGCCCGGCAGATTGCCGGTATAAACATATCTTAATCCCGATTTTATGCCTATTTCGCGGGCGTTTGCGATTGATTCAACCGGTGTTGACGGGCGGTCTGTCAATTTGTATGTTGGATAAAACCGGCTGATATGCCATGGTGTGTCGGTGCCCAGAGAATCTGCTATAAACAAAGCCAGCTCTTTTAGCTCTTCTGCACCGTTGTTTAATCCTGGAATAAGCAGGGTCGTGACCTCCACGAAGATACCGAGCTTTTTCATAAGTTTTAAGGTCTCTTTAACAGGTTCAAGTCTGCTCCCGCATATTTCTTTATAGAAACTTTCTGTAAAGCCCTTTAAATCAACGTTGGCTGCATCAAGAAAAGGGCTTATCATATGCAGGGCTTCCGAACTCATGTAACCGTTTGTTATAAATACATTTTTGATTCCCCTTTCACGCGCGAGCTTTGCGGTGTCAAATGCAAACTCAAAAAAAACAGTCGGTTCGGTATAGGTATAGGCTATGCTTTTACATTTCCCTTTTTCCGCTGCGTCAACAACGTCTTCTGGTGAGCAGAGGTCACCGATTATCATTCCATTATGGTCTGAAGGCATTTGAGCGATATCGGCATTCTGGCAAAAAAGACATTTAAAATTGCAACCCACAGTGGCTATGGAATATGATTTGCTGCCTGGCATAAAATGAAACAGCGGCTTTTTTTCAATAGGGTCTATGTGCCTGGCAATAAGTTTGCCATAAACCAGGCTCTCAAGAATTCCATTCCGGTTTTCACGCACACCGCATATCCCGCGCTTGCCATTTTTTATAATACAGCGATGGCTGCACAGGTTGCACTTTACCTTCTTTTCCTTTAATGGTTTATAAAGATATGCTTCCACAATTGCTGTTCCTTCTCACTTTTAACCCGCCGGTGTGTCGATTGTATGCTTGACATCGCATCTGAGCGGAAGGGCTCTTGTTGTATAGCGAGGGACAAGTGTGACAACCATACCTGCAAAAGCCCCGAAAGGACATCTTTGCAACAGGCCGACCTGTTCTATTCTGGATGCAATATTCCCATGTATCATAGGCAACTGGCATATTGTTTTCCATGATATTGGAACATCTCCAAGAATAGTTCTGATAATTTGTTTCAGCTCCCATATACTGAAAAAATTTGCGTGATTATATATGGTTTTAATGAACATCCCTTTAATGCGCCTTTGAATTCCTTTGATCGCATAACGGTTCAATACGCCGATAAATATTTTGTCTTTTGTAACCCTGCATGCCTCTTCAATGGCTTTTTGAGGATCATCGACAAATTCCAGTGTGGTAACAAGGCATGCATAATTAAAGGAGTTATCGTCAAACGGAAGGTTTTCGGCAAATCCACGATGAAGATCAGCGCGATTGTCAAGATTTCTTGCTGCAATATCAAGCATGTACGGGGAAGGATCGAGTCCTGTTACTTCAAGCCCCATTTCTGCAAACGACAAAAGGTTTGCTCCGATTCCGCAGCCTATATCGACAACCGAATCTCCACGCACAGGCTTAAGCATATCAAGCATAAGACCTTTTTCAAGATCGAAAAAAAACCTGTTTTGCGGATTGTTAAACCATTGCTCGTAAGCTATGGCATCATGGAAATTAAACACATACCCCATATTAATAATTTAATAAAAAAAAAGGATATTATCAAGATAAAAAATATTTATGAACTTGTAAAAAAGTTGAAACCGGATATAAAAAGTGTATAATCAAAATATAAAATCTTAAATTTTATAAAAGGAGGATATGACTCATGAATAAAAAAATATTAGTGGCACTTGATGATTCTGAGAACGCCATGCGGGCAGTGGACTTTATTGAGAAATTTTTCACTTCTGACAGTAAGGTGACGTTATTTAATGTAATGCAGGATACGGCTGCGTTATGTGAGATGAACAGTCCGGAATTAATCCCATATTTTAAATCTGAACAAAGTTCCTTTTGTAAACTTGAAGATAAAAAAAAGAACCTGGTTGAAAGCGCACTCAAAAAAGCACGGGAAAAATTAATAGATGCCGGGTTTAAAGCAAAGAATATAACCATAAAGGCAAAAAACAAAAAAAAGGGGATTGCAAGGGATATCGTTAAAGAAGCGCAATCCGGTTATAATGCTATTGTTGTGGGGAGAAGAGGGCAGTCCGGGATTAAGGATTTTATTCTTGGCAGTGTTTCACAAAAAGTATTTCAACTGGCTAAGGATATTTCTGTCCTTATAGTTAATTAGATCTGTGCAAAAGGAGGGAAAAATGGACAAATATGTATGCACGGTGTGCGGCTATGTTTATAACCCTGAGCAAGGCGACCCTGATAATGGAGTAAAACCCGGGACAAAATGGGAAGATGTGCCGGATGATTGGGGATGTCCGGTGTGTGGCTCTTCAAAGGATGATTTTCAAAAGGAAGAATAAAAGGGCTTTAATAAACAATGACTTACGATTTTAATGCAGATGAAATATTTGAAATGGCCGAGCAGATTGAAAGAAATGGCGCTTCCTTTTACAGGAGATCGGCAGAATCGATTGCTGAGCCTGCTGAAAAAAAGCTTTTACTCGATCTTGCTGCAATGGAAGAGGAACATGAAAAAACATTTGTTGATTTAAGAGCAGGACTGTCTGA
Source organism: Anaerolineae bacterium (assembly GCA_035529315.1). NCBI lineage: Bacteria > Bacillati > Chloroflexota > Anaerolineae > Anaerolineae bacterium. The sequence continues at coordinate 15,466 of DATKWZ010000037.1, read as the reverse complement.
AAAAGAGAGATTTACAACCTTATTTGATCCTGAGGGTGAGACGGCTCTTTATCTTCAAGCATTAGCCGACATTAGGGTGTTTTTTGAAAAAAAGATCGACATGTCGTCAATGGAAGAGATCCTCAAGCAGGCTATCCTGGCTGAAAAGGATTCCATAGCATTTTATCTGGGCATGAAGGAAATGGTTCCTGTTAATTCAGGGAAAACAAAAATTGATGCAATTATCAAGGAAGAGATGGCCCATATAAAACTTCTCGGCAAAGAGCTGGTTGCTCTGAAAAAAAATGCTTAACAGCCTGCTTTATGAGACAGCTCGGCTTTTTATTTATGGGATATCCTGTTTATTTTTGCTCCAGTATCTTGCCTCTCGTGCTGATGACTACTTTTTCTACAGGTATGTTTTTCCCTGCTGCTTCCATACCTTTTTTGACAATCATTGGCAAGCCGGAGCAGCATGGGACTTCCATGACAACTGATAGAACACTTTTTATGTTTGCGGTTTTGAAGATATCCGCGAACTTGTTGATGTATTCTGGAACATTATCAAATTTCGGGCATCCTATCATTACGACCCTTCCTTTGAGCAAATCCCTGTGGAGGGTCGGAACGGCAACACCGCAGCAATCTGCAAGCACCAGAAGATTCGCGCCTTTTAAAAATGGCGCTGTTGCAGGTACCAGCCGTATCTGAATCGGCCAGTGAAAAAGGGCGGATTCACTATCTGCAAAGCTGGCTGGTATATTTGCTGCCCGGCATGATGAAACCGGTGCAAATGTCTGTATATTAGTCGACGGACACCCGCATGCCAATACCGGCTGTTGCTTTTGTTTTGTTGATTCTTTTTTTGCCAGATATTTTTTTACTGCTTTTTCATCAAATTCCTCGGCTTTACGTTCGACAATTCTGAGGGCTCCGTTAGGACATTCTCCGATGCATGCCCCAAGACCGTCACATAGGTTCTCCGAAACCATCTTTGCCTTGCCCTCTATGATTTGCAATGATCCTTCTGCACAGCCTGGCACGCATTGGCCGCATCCGTTGCATAATTCTTCGTCGATCTCTATTATTTTTCGTAGTATTTCCATCTCGTTATCCTTTTGACTTAAGATTTCCTGTGCATTGCCCGGCAAACTGGCAATATAAAGCACAGCCAAAATCTATGTTAGGGTTTTTAAACCTGCGCCCGCAATTTGGGCATTTGCGGGTAGTGTCATCCTTGAAAAATTCTACCTTGTGACTGCATCCCGGACATTTTGCATCAAAAATAGCTTCCGGTTTCCAGTACCTGGTGTCTTGACCCGGGCATTTCATGATTTATCTCCATTGCCTGTTTTATGCGTATGCTACACATAAAACAGGCAAGACACCTTGACTTAAATCAAAAAAGGAGAAAAAAAATTATCTCAAGTTTGATGGTTTCGTAAAAACTCCAAAAACACCGTTTCCCGTCATTCCAGCGAAAGCCTGGATCCAGTAAATTCAATGCGTTATGGATGCCCCCGTATCAAGTACAGGGCAGGCTTATCAAGCCTGGCATGACAAAGTCCGGGTATTATTTTGCCGGGTTAATAATTATTGACAGAAAGTTAAATTGAGATTATTTTTTTAAAAGAGGTTATTTATGAAAAACATATCAGAAATAATCGCCGATATATCCCTTTTTAACGGGCTGCCCGAAAAGCAGCTAAACGAAATAGAGGGGATAGCGGTTAAAAAAAGATATGGTAAAGGAGAAATAATCTTTTCAGAGGGTGATGAGGGAAACGGATTTTATGTTGTTGCAGAAGGCAAAGTTAAAATTTTTAAAGCCTCAATAGACGGCAAAGAACAGATCCTGCACATCTACGGTCCTGAAAATCCTTTTGGCGAAGTCCCTGTCTTTTCAGGAAAAAAATTTCCGGCAAATGCTCAGGCTATGCTAAAAACCCGTCTCCTTTTTTTCCCAAAAACCGCATTTATTAAACTTATTACCACAAACCCATCCATGGCCATGAACATGCTCGCGGTTCTTTCCATGCGGCTCAGAGAATTTACAGTTCAGATTGAAAATCTTTCTTTAAAAGAAGTGCCCGGCCGCCTTGCCTCTTATCTGATATATCTCGCCGAGGAGCAGAAAAACGCGGATAATATTTTACTGCCGATTTCAAAAGGTCAACTCGCCAGTCTCCTTGGGACCATACCGGAAACTCTGTCACGAATTTTTGCAAAAATGAGCACCCGGGATTTAATTGAAATAAATGGCCTGGAAATAAAGCTCTTAGATCGTAGCGGTTTGGCAGATCTGGCAGAACATGGAAAGCTTACATAATAGTTGTATCTTAAGTTTCGCACCCTGATATTCCTTAAAAGTGTTAGACTGTAAGGGTCAAAATAAATTTGGCTCCTTTACCGCCTTGACTTTGATAGAAATCAAGGGTGCGAAACTTTAGGTGACAAGAAATGCAAGGAGGGATGTTATGACAAGTAAATGGATTGCAGTGTTGGGATTTTCTCTAGGCCTTATCTGTTTTGCTGCACCGGCATTTGCAATAGAAGAGGCTTGCATTACGTGCCACAGAAAGATTTCTCCGGGCCAGGTGGCTGACTGGGAATCAAGCAAGCACAGCAGTGAAGAAATTACATGCTCCTTCTGCCATGGTGACAGCCATAATGGGGCTGAAGACGCGCATCTTGCTAAATTGCCGGATGAACAGGTATGCGCAGATTGTCATGAAGATCAGTTTAATCAATTTGCAAAAGGCAAGCACAGCTTTGGCTGGACATCGCTGAACGCCATTCCTGTTACACATGTTGAGCCGGACGAGTTGATGGAAGGCGGCAGGGGTTGCGGAGGCTGCCACAACATGGGAATCAAGAGTGCTGCTCAGAAAAAGGAACAACGAGACAAAGGGTACCGTTACCAGAACAACTCATGTGACGAGTGCCACACAAGGCACAGCTTTTCCAAAAAAGAAGCGCTCGATCCAAAGGCATGCCAGCAGTGCCACATGGGATACGATCACCCGCAGTGGGAGATGTGGGAAAGTTCCAAGCACGGAACGCGTTATGCTGTGAAGGAAAAGGGAAAGATGCATGAAAAAGCTCAGGCGCCCACCTGCCAGTTTTGCCACCTGCCTGAAGGCACTCATACAAACAGAACTGCCTGGGGTTTTTTAGGAGTGAGGCTGCCGCTTCCTGAAGACAAGGAGTGGGCTGCTGACAGGACAACAATTCTAAAGGCGCTTGGGGTTCTGAATCCGGATACAGGCAAGCCAACAGCCAGGCTTGATGTTGTCAAGGCAGTAGATATGGTTAGACTTACGGAAAAAGACTGGCTTGATGAACGTAACAAGATGATCAGCGTTTGCAGCAATTGTCATTCAGAGCAATATGCACGTGAACAGCTTGCCATGGGAGATTCAATAATGAAGAAGGCCGATCACCTTCTTGCAGAAGCGATTGAAATTGTTGCTGCTTTATATAAAGACCATATTATAAAGAAACCAGACAACTATTCTTTTGCTTATCCGGATTTACTCTATTTTATGCAAACCGGCGGCGGAGATACCGACAAACTGTCTCATATCGATCAGATTTTGTTTCAAATGTATATGAAACACCGGATGCGGACATACCAGGGTTTTTTTCATGTTAATCCGGATTATGCCTACTGGTATGGATGGGCAATGATGACCGAGGATCTTGGCGCGATTCAAGAGATGGCCATGACCATGAGGGCGACACACAAACCAGGCAAATAGATTATAAAAAAAGGGGATGTAATTATGAAGCTGAAAGGAACCAGAACGGAAATAAATATTCTTACAGCTTTTGCAGGAGAATCACAGGCAAGAAACCGGTACACCTATTTTGCAAGCAAGGCAAAAAAAGAGGGTTACATTCAGATATCTGCGATTTTTGAAGAGACTGCAAATCAGGAGAAGGAACATGCAAAAAGACTTTTTAAACTTCTTGAAGGCGGAGAGGTTGAGATCGCAGGATCATTCCCTGCCGGTCTGATAAGCAGCACCCTTGAAAACCTTAAGGCATCTGCAGAAGGAGAAAATTACGAACATACTACAATGTATCCGGATTTTGCAAAAACTGCCCGCATGGAAGGGCTTGATGCCATAGCTGCAATATTTGAGGCGATTGCTGTTGCGGAAAAGCAGCATGAGAAAAGATACAACACTCTTGCAGCTAATATTGAAACCGGCAGGGTATTTAAAAAGGATAAAAAAGTTGTTTGGCGCTGCCGCAACTGCGGCTATGTTCATGAAGATACAGAGGCGCCGAATGTTTGTCCGGCCTGCGACCATCCCCAGGATCATTTTGAGCTGCTGGGAGAAAACTATTAGGATTTTCATGAAAGGAGGGTATCATGGCGGAAAGGCTTGAAGTTTACAAATGTGAAGTTTGCGGAAACATTATTGAGGTGCTGCATGGCGGAAAAGGTGAGCTTGTATGCTGCGGCAAACCGATGAATCTTATTAAAGAAAATACCGTGGATGCGGCAATAGAGAAACATGTTCCTGTATCTGAAAAGATTCCCTGGGGCGTTAAGGTCAAAGTGGGTGCTGTGGCGCATCCAATGGAAGAAAAACATTTTATCGAATGGATCGAAATTGTTGCCGGCGGCAAGGTATACAGGCAGTTCCTTAACCCGGGACAGGATCCCGAAGCATTCTTTAGCGTGGACGCCGACGAAATCTCAGTTCGGGCATACTGCAATATACATGGATTGTGGAAGGGATAAAACTTAAGGAGGCAATTATGCCAAGCTGGCGATGTTCAAATTGCGGCTACACCCTTGAGATCGACACTCCTCCCGAAGAGTGTCCTTCATGTAAGAAAAAGTGTGAGTTTGTGGATAATACATGTTATATTCCTGATTGCGGATTTCAGGGGGAGGACAAAATGGACAAATATATATGCACGGTTTGCGGCTATGTTTATGACCCAGAGCAGGGAGATCCTGACCATGGTGTTGAGCCTGGAACAAAATGGGGAAATGTGCCTGATGACTGGGAATGCCCGGTGTGCGGAGCTTCAAAGGATGAGTTTCAAAAGGAAGAATAAAATGGCTGTTATGAAAAGGCCGGTTGTTGATATTGGTCAATGCAGTCTATGTGAGGGATGTGTCGAGGTATGCCCCCTGGTTTTCAGTTTAAATGACGCAGGTTATATAAAAGTCGCCGAGCTTTCAGATTATCCTGAATCATGTGTTGAAGAGGCCATAAAATACTGTCCTGAGGATTGTATATCCTGGGAAGAGGGTTAAAATTAATAATTCTCAATCTATTCCCATGGTTAATCCTCCTGAGGCGGACGCCTTCCTTGTGCCCGGATCTTGCTTTTAGCAGGAAACATTTTTTAAAGGTTTCTTAGAATATAGCTCCTTTAATGTCTTTAATTCCGATTCTCTCGACGAATCTGGCCATGCGTTCACGTTTCCTGGCGTTGTTTTTATAATAGTCTAATACCTTTTTAGTTAGATCGATTATTTCATCTTTTGACAGGTTCTCGGACAGAATGTTTCCGATACGTGCGCGATGTCCGGAATTTCCTCCTGCTATTAATGTCCAGCCTTTTTTCATGCCAAGAATACCGATATCACGGACGAAACTTTCTCCGCATGAGAAGTGACAGCCCGATACTCCAAACTTGACTTTGGCAGGAAGATCGATTCCAGAAAAAAGTTTTTCGATTTCCATGCCGAGCCCCAAAGAGTCTTGAACTCCGAATTTACACACAGCCGTACCCGGGCACGCCTGGACGTAATGCAGGCAAAGCTCGGTAGCTTTACCCATATCCATATCAAGGTCTTTCCAGATATTATCAAGATCATCTTTTTTTATCCCTACCAATGCAAAACGCTGGCCTGAAGTGATTTTAATTATTGGTATCTTGTATTTTCTTGCTGCGTTAGCAATGTTTTCCAAATGTTCCGGAGTAACAAGCCCGACCGGAGTCCTTGGAACTATTGCGTATGTTTCTTTATCGCGTTGTAAAATTGCGCCTATCGGTTTGTCAGACATAATAATTATCTCTTATTATAGTTTGTAAAAACTTCTGTAATTGCTCAGGTTGTTAGGCTGACGGCTGAAGACTGGTTGAAATCAGAAAATAGAAATTGGTGTGATATTGTTTTGATTTAGAGCTACATATTTTACTCTTTCTGCAACACTTTTATGGATACCGAGGTTCATAAAATTGGGCACACCTTCATGTTTTCTTGCAAAACCCGCAATTGTTTCAGCTGCTGCAAACTTCATCGGATAGGTAATTTTTGAAGTGCGGGCATCAAGGGTTCCTCTTACGAGCCCTGGAAATACAAGACAATTATTCACTGTTCTGCCGTCTTTGGCAAATGCCGCGCCGGCTTCCAATGCATCCTGCGGCATTATTTCAGGTATCGGATTAGCAAGAGCGAGTACAATCGGATCTTTATTCATGCTTTTCACCATATTTTTTGAAACCAGATTTGCCGCTGAAACGCCGATAAATATATCCTTGTTTTTTATGATCGTTTCCAGTGAGCCTTTTTTCATTTTTTTGTTTGTAACTTTTGCAAGAGCCTCTTTATACGCATTCATTTTTTCTTTTCTCTTTTCATAGATCGCCCCTGCCGAATCACAAACGATGATCTTCTTAAACCCATATTCCAGCAACATATTGCAAGTAGCAAAACCCGCTGCACCTGCACCATTGATCACAATGCTGACATTTTCTTTTTCTTTGCTCAGCATCCGCAGCGCTATTATTAATACTGCCAGGACAACGGTTGCCGTACCATGTTGATCATCGTGGAATACAGGGATCGGCAACTTTTCCTGCAACATTCTCTCGACCTCGAAGCATAACGGCGCTTTTATGTCTTCAATCATAATCATACTGAATGTTTTTGATATGGCTTCAAGAGTATCGACGATCCGATTGGCATCATCACTGTCAACCAGGATAGGGATGCAACTCACCCCTGCCATTTTATGCAGGATCACCGACTTGCCTTCCATAACCGGCATGCCCGCATGAACGCCGATATTGCCCAAACCCAGAATGGCGGACCCATTTGTGGCAATGCACACGGAATTGCCGATCGACGTAAAATCACGTACTTTTTCTGGATTTTTGAGAATATAATCGCAGACCTGCGCAACTCCAGGCGTATATATCATTCGTAAATCACTGAGGTTGTCCATTATTACCGTTGGTGTTACCTCTATTTTACCACCCCTGTGAATATTAAGAACCTCATCTTCAATGGAAAGTATTTTGCACCTTTTAATTTTTTCCAGCGCAGCTTTAGTTTCTTCGAATTGTTTCTGATTATCAAAAAACATGATAAGGTCCCTGGTAATATGCTGAGAGGTCAGGTCTACTTTTGTTATATCGCCCAACATTCCACCATACTTTCCCAGTTCCACGGCAACCCTGCCGAATGCACCCGGTGTATCATGAATTCTTACCCTGATTCTTTTTATAAGCTTAAAATCGTACTTCTCAACCTCTTTTTGCATGTCACAAAGCTCCTATGATTTTTTAATCTGTTTAATAATATTTTTTCCTGTTATAGAAAGCAAGCGGAAATTTACACTAGGCCCACGCCTGAAACTCGTATACCGGTTAGGGAGTTTCAATATATTCTTTACGTTTCTTCTGATTTCTGTCATGGTTTTTTATAATAATTTGCTTGAAAGAGCAAAAGTTGATGGTTTCGTAAAAAGTCACGGGCTTAAGTACAGATAAATAAAGTTCCTTTCCCTAAAATATTCTAAAGGATGGGCATAATGGAAATCAACGAGCTAATACCGGAACATGGGTTAGATTGTCTGGGGTTGCACGAGCTTGGCCAGGTGTGCTGGAACCTTTCAACGCCTGCTTTGTATGAACATGCTGTCCGTCGCTTTGAAGGCCTGATAGCACATCTTGGCCCCTTGGTGGTCAGCATGGGGCAGCATACAGGTCGAGCCGCAAAGGACAAGTATATTGTGGATGAACCAGAGACTACCAATGATATATGGTGGAACAAGGTCAATGTGAAATACCCTGAGGAAAGGTTCAATTCTATACTCAAACGCATGGCAGCATATCTGCGTGGCAAATCGGTTTTTGTGCAGGACTGTTTTGCTGGTACGGACAAACAGTTCCGTCAGTCAGTGCGAATCATTAATGAATATGCCTGGCATAACCTCTTTGCTCGTAACATGTTTATTCAGCAACCATTAGACCCTGAAGCTATCAGGAAATTCAAGCCTGACTTCACTGTACTTCACTGTCCGAACTTTCACGCAGATTCGGACGAAGATGGAACACGCAGTGGAACTTTTGTAATTATTAATATCAGTCGAAAACTGGTGTTGATCGGCGGTACTGCATATGCCGGAGAAATAAAAAAATCAATCTTTTCCGCACTTAACTTTCTTCTGCCCGACCAAAATGTCCTTTCAATGCACTGCTCAGCTAATGTCAGCAAGGCCGACCCGGATGATGTCGCCATCTTTTTTGGTCTATCTGGTACCGGAAAAACCACACTTTCAGCAGATCCAAACAGATTGCTTGTCGGCGATGACGAACACGGTTGGTCTGCCAACGGGGTATTCAACTTTGAAGGTGGATGCTATGCAAAGGTAATCCGGCTTTCCAAAGAAGCAGAACCTGAAATATATGAATGCACCCGTCGTTTTGGCACTATCCTTGAGAATGTTTCAATGAACACGGTAACACACCGCGTTGATCTGGATGACGAAAGTTTAACAGAAAACACCCGTGCTTCGTATCCTCTTAAGCATATTCCAAACATTGTCAGCTCAGGAATGGCCGGGCATCCACGCAGTATTATCATGCTTACGGCAGATGCTTTCGGTGTTCTGCCTCCTATTGCCAGGCTTACGCCGGATCAGGCAATGTATCACTTTATCAGCGGCTATACCGCAAAAGTTGCTGGTACGGAAAAGGGTGTAACCGAACCTGCCGCCACATTCAGCGCATGCTTTGGCGCTCCTTTTATGATGCGTCATCCTTTTGTATATGCCCGGCTGCTTGCAGACAGAATCGAAGAACATAGCGCTGAATGCTGGCTGGTTAATACCGGCTGGACCGGCGGTCCATTTGGGGTCGGGTCCCGCATGAGAATCGGATATACCCGAGCACTTCTGAATGCAGCCCTCTCAGGTTCACTTGGAAAAGTCGAGATGTGGATCGACCCGATATTTGGTTTTCAGGTGCCGTCTGAATCGCTTGGTGTTCCATCAGAAATATTGAATCCCCGCAATACCTGGTCAAATCCATCTGATTATGATGTACAGGCAAAAAAGCTGGCTGTTCTGTTCCATGAAAACTTTGAACAATTCAAAGACAGGTCGTCGGACAGTGTGCTTGCAGCCGGTCCTGCGAAACAGCTAAACCATGACTGATCCTGTTGGCAAAAAAACATATACCTTTTTCATGCCCGGCGAAGAGCGCATCTTATTACAGCATTTCCATACCATTGCAATTGCCATCTTTCTGATCGTGATTTTCCTTCAGGTCTTTTCCCTGAAGACAGCCGTGGCAGATGCTGTTTTGGGAGGGCTCATTCTTGTCTCGCCGATGTATTTCCTTTACTTGGTGTATGGGAAACGGTTCGCCGACTCGGTGACGCTTGATTTTGATGCGCGTAAAGTGCGCTTTTCCTTCTCCGATAAAAGGGGCTTGTTTGAAAGTGATTTTCAACAAATCAAGTGGATCAATTTTAAGTTCTATCTTACGTTTGTGACGGTGGACGACGTACGAATCATGGTAAAACGGCCGGTTAACAAAAAACAGGTGTTTCTGATGCTTAAAAATGTGTCCAATGTTAACACCTCTGTCTTTGGGGGATTATAGGAGCATGTTTTTTCTCATTCATAAAAACGGATGTTGTCTATCCAGATTTTTTCTTTTCTTAATTGCCTATTCCGTTCAGCTCAAAACAGCCGATTTCCTGTTGGAGCCATTGGGTAAAGTGACTACCCAATGTTCCTGTTGCCTTTAGAAATCCTCGTAAAAAAATCCAGATTATCCCGATCTCACTATTAAGCGGATTTGTATTTTGCAGAATAAAACACTTTATTTAAAAAATATCAATAATAAACCTTGCTTTTCGCCTAAAAGGTGTTATTATCATTTTTAATCAGTAAAGGCTTGTTCTTAATTGGCGGGCCGGTTTCGCTCTAAAGGAAAGTACCATTTGTCAAAGTGGCACCCTGAAGTCTGGAACTATGAGAATTTTTTAAAAAGGAGGGTGTTAATTATGGCTAATGGAATTGTAAAATGGTTTAATAGCGGTAAAGGCTTTGGTTTCATTGAGCAGGAAGATGGTCCGGATGTATTTGTCCATCATTCAGCAATCAATGCAAGCGGTTTCAAGTCTCTTAATGAAGGCGACCGAGTTACTTTTGACATTGAGCAGGGTCAAAAAGGTCCTGCTGCAGCGAATGTCGTTACGGTTTAGACCAATATTTTTGAGTTAAAAAAAGGGCATTCCATCAAATTATGAGGGAATGCCCTTTTTATTTTGTCATCTAAAAATCCAGCCAATTCAAAAAACCACATATAAAAATCGGTGTCAAATCTTGACGGGCTGTTGCCCAAAAGCAATTATTGGCATTTTACTACTATATCGCATCATAGCAAGAACTTAACTTGTTGATTTTGTTGAATCCAGTCTTTTCAAGTAGCTGCAGATCATCTGAACTCCGGTTTCCACCGGAGTGACGACTTTTTACGAGTTCATCTTAACTTGATTGACTTGATTTTCTTTTCTTCTGAATTATTTGTGGCGGCCTGGTTAAATAATGTATGATACAAGGCAGAAATCATCAATTTTGGTTTGAACAGGGCTTACCATGTGATATTTTAAGAAAAAAGACAGATAGCTTTTTCCTCAATATTCCCTTCGTATTTTATTGACGACACTACGCTTCAAATGGTCACGGGGATCGGAATCTTTAATTTCCAGAATCTTCTTCAGGAAATCCCTCTGCTTTGCGATCGCCACATGATACAGATCCTCATGAATTCCCCACCTTGATGTAAAATGTGGACCCATAAACAGGTCGGTCTCATCGAGTGTTGTTTTAAGGCGCTGGGACACGAAGTCATAAAATGCTAAGGTCTTTCGGAGAAGATCCACCTCGTCCAGGTAATTTCTAATACCGGCTTCTTTGAACTCATGGTATAGGAATAGAAGTTTTTCTAAATATGTCCGGTCTGCCATCTGAGCCAAGAGATCCGCTGAGCCTAGTATTTTTCCAAGTAGCTCTACTTCGGCAGATTTAAATACGATGGTGGATATATCTACAGCAAGATCGGTGCAGAGGATTATTGCTCGGCCTTCGGTTGTTTCATCATGGGACAGCCCGAGTTCTGAACCATGGCATTCTAAAAAGTCTATACTGCGCTGAACATGATTGGCTGTGTATTTCGCCCCGGTGCCATCCTTGTCCGATTCTTCCTGAATATATCCCGCATCATGTAAAAAGGCAGTGATCAATCCCAAGGTAATGCGGCGATCCGTAAAGATTTTGCCGTCCAATACGGCTCCATGAATCAGCCGTGCTGTGGCAAGGAAGGTCTCGATAGTATGATGTAGATCGTGGTACTCGGTGTTGCAAGAGCGGTACCCTGGATATCTTCCCTGGTACAAACTGACGGTCATGTTAAACGCAGAGGTGACGGGAGCGGTATCGAAATCTGGCGAAATCAGGTCAAGAATTACTATTACTTCGTCGAGCACAGCCCGTGGAGAATCCATAGGAATAATATTGTATAGCTGTATATCGTTCATTTCTGTACCGCATAAGATTCCTTGCCTGAACCTTCAATTCACGAAAAGTGAAGATTTCTAACCGAAATCAAATTTGCGTTATCCTTTCCATAAAGCCAACCCAACATCAATTTAATTGCACGTATCTCAAAATCCATAAAAAATCAATAAGGCAAACCATGTGAAAATGGATTTGCCCTATTTATTAATCTGGCAGGAATTCGGGAATGTTCTTCAGATTATAAGTTTCTAACAGATATTGGCCGTATAACATATTAAATTTATAAACTTAAGTGCGTCATGCAAGTCATCTTCTAAACAAGATCATCTGGTTTGTAATTATAATATTAAAACATAGATAACTATTTTATGTCAATTTTTTCGTATTGAACATCAAATATAAAACAGTCCCGGAAAGAGTTTTGTCATCAGCTCCGGCCGCGGTTCAATATTATCATAAAGGGGGAATCGATGCCAAATCTTGACGGGCTGTTGCCCAAAAGCAAATATTGTAATGGCCAGCAACAAACTCATACTGACTTTTCAGACAGGATTAACTTGATTTTCTTTTCTTCTGAATTATTTGTGCCGGCCCGGTTAAATAATAACAGTTTAATCAGCGCTTTTGCGCGATACTTGTTTCTTTTTCCCGTATCTACTGAGTTTTTCTTTAACTATAAAGCCGATTTTCCCTGTTAAATGTTCGCTGTAGCGAATTGAACGGGGTAAATATTCTTTGGCATATTATCTAACAGACTAAGCCGACAACCGATTCGCAAATGGAGTTTCAGCAAGTCCGCCCATGCCTCTTGCGCTTTGCCATAAGCATAACATCACGCAGGGCTTTTTCATTTTTGGCTCTTAACCATTTTTTTTCAAAATAAGGATCCTGAACGATCTGAGCGATAGCCGATAGAGCGCGAAGATGAAAATTCCGCTCATCTCTGGTTCCCACCATTGCAAAGACAGCAGAAACCATCGGGGCTGATGCTGAAAATGTGATTCCTTCCTTACAACGGGCCAGGAGGATACCAAATGTATGTTTTCCGTCGATGATGATATGCGGTATGGCTATGCCTCGACTTATGGCTGTGCTGCTTTCTTTTTCTCTGGCCATCATCAATTCGAAAAGTAAGTCGGGTTTTATGTTCAGTCTGGCAGCCATGGCTTTGGCCACCATTTGAAACAGCTCCTCTACCCCTATGGCATGGCTAATATCTATTACACTACTCTCTTCGATAAACCTGTCAAATCTATCTTTGGGGACACCATTTTTCCCCCTAATAATTTCTTTTACTTCTGTTTTCAATGAGCTGGATGCGAGTTCTTTTGGTGTGACCGTTTCGATAAGGTGCAAAAGAGCATATTCTCTGTTTATATTGAATCGCAGCGCTATTTCTTCTAAGCTTTTCGACGACCCGATCACGGTTGCCCAATCACCGACTTCGAGCCGGGTATAACCGTGAGATATCAACATCTGTCCATGGCGACGGACGGATAAAATGAGTGTGTCCAAGGGCAGACGCAATTCGCGCAGAGCGATGCCATGTAAGTTTGGATTGCGGAGTTCCAGTTCAGCAACACTCTGATTTTCTTCCATTCCCAGCAGCAGCGATGTAGCCGTCGGAAAGCGTACAAAATGATCGAGCAGGCTGACAATCGCGATGGTGGGATCAACAATCAAAGCGCCCAGTGCATTAAATCGGTCAAAATTGGCCCGATTATTTAAACGCACGACTAAGCTCTCCGTTCCGAAATGTTCATATGCCAATTCGCAAATCCGGTAATTTTCTTCATCAGAGAGCATGGCGACAATCGCTTCGGCTTGTCCGGCGTTCAGTTGGTGCAACACATCCAGAGTCAAGCTGGAAATGGGAAAAATATCAACATCAGAGGCTTTAATATCCTCATCGCTGACTTCCATGGAGGCGATTTGCACGCTCCAGCCGTAGGAGCGCAGCGATCGAGCCAATGCCAGCGATTGTCCTTCCAGACCAAAGATTATTGCATTGCGTCCACCGCCAAATTCTGGTGTTTCTGCACGAGTGTGTGCTTCCCCTGCCATGCGAATCGCCCATTTGAACATAGGAGGACCGACAATCTGGTTCAGCGCAATGACTGCAATAATTATTGTGGCAAAAGGGTGCCCCCACTCCGGAAACTCCACAACGATCTGTTTCGCAAGACCAAGCCCAACTCCGGCCTGGGTTATAAAGGACATCCAGCCAATACGGTTGTATTTCATGGGAACTCCGGCCAGCGCGCCGCCGCTGAAACTGCCGGCGAATATGGCAACCAAACGAACCACAAAGAGAACCAACGCAATTCGCCAGGTTTTGGCCAGAACATCCAACGCCAGCGAAGCCCCGGCCAGTGTAAAAAAGACGATATAAACCAGAGGCCCGATGTCGTAAAGAATTTTTGAGAACTCCGCGCGATACTTGCTGTAGTTGGATGCCAGAAAGCCGCCAATCATGCAAATGAGCAAGGGTTCCAAAAGTATTTCAAAGGATAATCGGGCATGGGTAGCTTCACGGATCGCGGCAGATAAGACAAAAATACCATATCCTGTCAGCAAAATGATCCCTGTTTTTACGGTGTTATTGATACGACTGGCCAGGATACGCGTTAAGATTTTTCCGAGAAAATACCCCAGTGCCAGCGATATCACCAGCTCAATCAAGAGCAGGATTATAAAACTCAGATCAAAGCTCAAGCCCGTCAAAATGGCATCGGCGATCGAAGAGTTAACGGCGAACAGAGTAATGACCACTACGTCCATAATCACTGTTACGCCCAATACCGTTTGAGTAAAAGGCCCCATGGCACGAAGTTCATTTACAATAGCTATGGCCGAGGATGGAGAACGAGCGACCAGGATAGCGCCTGCCAGGATAGAAACCGCCATTCGGCCGGCTACCGGCATGCTTTGCATAAAGGGGATAAAGTCGGACAATATAAAAAAAGTTAAGCTGCCCAGAGAAAAAGTACACACCACGAGCCCAATGGTTACCCAGGTAATGATTTTAAAGCGACTTTTCAGCTCTTTCAAATACAGTTCACTTCCGGCGGCAAAGGCAATGAACCCAAGTGATATTTCATCCACAAAGCGTAATTTTTCTGTAGTTTCTACTGAAATGAGACCTAATACATAAGGCCCGGCAAGTATGCCGGTAAAAAGAAATCCACTAATCAGAGGGAGTTGCGCTTTGATGAAGAATTGTCCAATTTGCTTTGAAGCAAGGGCAATCACTGTGAAACTGGCGATAAAAAACAATATATCCAGGTAGTTTTCCATGATACCCTTATTTTTTTGGGTACGAGCTGCGTTCGAGGATAAAAAGAGTTGGACAAAATCAATGACTAACGTCGTATCCGATGGCACCTGACTTAAATAGAGACTTTGCAAAACTGTAATCTTGGTCATTGCGAGGGGCAAGGCGACGTGGTAATCTTATTAATTATCAATGTGTTATGAGATTAATTCACTTCGCTTTCAATGAGAATATATTCTCAAGTTTCGCACCCTGCTATTCCTTAAAAGTGTTAGACTGTAATGGCCAAAATAAATTTTTAAAGCGAAATATTATACCTTAAGCTTCGACAACGGCACCAATCACAAACATTAATACACTGTTTGAAACCACGTATGAGTTCAGTAAGTTATATATCCTTTGTGCCTGTCCTTGGCACAAGTCA